>JACPOD010000015.1 GCA_016185185.1 Sphingobacteriales bacterium
AGGTTCATATAAAAAACCATCCGCTTCCATTTGATGCAAATGGGCGATCATATTATCATAGTATCCTCCTGAGTTAAGGAGGATAATTTTTTTATCATGTATACTCAACTGGTTCCAGGTGAGCATTTCAAACAACTCATCCAGTGTACCAAAGCCTCCTGGTAATATTATAGCAGCATCACACAGCTCATACATTTTCTTTTTCCGGCTGTGCATATCAGCTACAATAAATAATTCACTTATACCAGTGTGATGTATTTCACGGTGTTTTAAAACTTCCGGTATTACACCAATTACTTTTCCGCCATTTGCCATCACTGCATTTGATACTGCTCCCATCAGCCCAACATTACCACCACCGTACACCAACGTTTGCTCATGTTGTGCAATAAGTTTTCCCAGCTCATTAGCATGGGTTTCATACACTGTATTCATTCCAAATTTTGATCCGCAAAAAACAGCAACGGAGGAGTAGTTCATTCTGTTACTTTAAGGATGCAAAGTAAAAACATTCT
This sequence comes from Sphingobacteriales bacterium, assembly GCA_016185185.1. GTDB lineage: Bacteria > Bacteroidota > Bacteroidia > Chitinophagales > Chitinophagaceae > AWTP1-9. The sequence continues at coordinate 516 of JACPOD010000015.1, forward strand.
GCATTGCACACCTGATATTTTATTTATCTTCATTTTAAATTAATAAGTATGGGGCCCGGCTTGTTGTTTTCTTTTGTAATAGGCTATTTTGTTATACTGCTGGTGGTTGCCTGGTACACTTCCCGCAATTCAAATAATGATTCTTTTTTTATCGGCAACCGTAATTCTAACTGGATGCTGGTGGCTTTTGGGATGATCGGTACAACTTTATCAGGGGTAACTTTTGTTTCAGTTCCGGGTACGGTGGGAAATTTTGTTCCCGGCAGCACAACATATAAAGCATTTTCTTATTTCCAGGTGGTGCTTGGTTATCTCGTGGGTTATTTTGTGATAGCCTATGTACTCATACCCCTGTATTATAAACGGAACCTTACTTCTATTTATAATTATCTGCAGCAACGTTTTGGAAAATTTTCTTACAAAACCGGAGCTTTATTTTTTATTATATCCCGCACAGTAGGTGCCACTGCCCGGCTATACCTCGTAATAAATGTTTTGCAACTGTTTATCCTCGACAGGATGGGGGTGCCTTTCATTGTTACTGCACTGGTAATCCTTCTTATGATTTTGCTTTATACATTTGAAGGAGGAGTTAAAACCATTGTATACACTGATACGCTGCAAACTTCCTTTATGTTAATTGGGTTGGTGGTATGTGTTATTTATATCCTCAATAATATGGGGCTAAGTTTTGGGGCCGCTATGGAAAGCTTGAGTGCGAAAGGATACACCCGTATTTTTGATTTGGATATTAACAGCAAATCTTTTTTTCTTAAAGATTTTATTGGAGGGGCTTTTATTGCCATTGCCATGACAGGGCTTGACCAGGAAATGATGCAAAAAAACATCAGTGTAAAAACACTGAAGGGTTCGCAAAAAAATATCATCACTTTTAGTACCGTAATTGTAATTGTAAATTTTTTGTTTTTGCTGCTGGGCGGGTTGCTTTATTTGTTTATGATAAGTAAAGGACATGGTTACCAGGAAAAACAGTTCCTCGTAGATGGGAAAAATATGATTGGCGATGATCTGTTTCCTACGGTGGCACTGAGTTATTTGCCGCAAGCTGTCAGCATTATTTTTATTATAGCTTTAATATCGGCCTTGTTCCCCAGTGCAGACGGGGCACTAACGGCACTCACTTCTTCATTTTGTATTGATATGCTCGGGCTGAAACGCAGGGAGGATTGGGATGAAAAGAAAAAGAAAAGAATACGTATGACGGTGCATCTTACGCTGGCAGTAATATTTCTTATCTGCATTTTAATATTTAAATGGATCAACGAAAAATCAATCATCGGTATTATCCTTGATCTTGCCGGGTATACGTATGGGCCTTTACTGGGTTTGTTTTCATTTGGCATATTAACCAAAAGGAAATTAAAGGACGGAATAGCTGTAACTATTATTTGCTTAATAGCCCCGGTTCTTTGTTATTTCATCAGTAAATATTCTGGTAATTGGTTTGGAGGATATAAAATTGGTATTGAATTATTATTAATAAACGGAATACTCACTTTCCTTGGTTTGATGTTGGTTTCAAAAAAGTCATCAGGAGAAATGGTGTAGCGATCTCCATATAATGTTTAATCTATGAATGAAAATGTAAAAAAGTCAAAACAACGTAACTGGACAGAATCAAAAGCACACAGCAGCTGGCAGCTATTTAAAATAATGGCAGAGTTTGTGGATGGATTTGAAACGATGGCTAAGATCGGTCCCTGTGTTTCTATCTTTGGTTCAGCACGAACAAAACCGGGTCATAAGTATTATGAAATGACAATAGAGATTGCAAAGCGATTGGGTGAGGAAGGTTTTGGCATTATAACAGGAGGAGGCCCCGGTATAATGGAAGCTGCCAATAAAGGAGCACAGTTAGCAGGCGCCAAATCAGTAGGATTGAATATAGAGTTGCCATTTGAGCAACAATCCAATCCTTATATCGATAAAGATAAAATGGTGCATTTTGATTATTTCTTTGTTCGAAAAGTAATGTTTACAAAATATGCGCAGGGATTTATTATGATGCCTGGTGGTTTTGGAACCATGGATGAATTTTTTGAAGTAGCCACTCTTATACAAACAGATAAGTTTGAAGAATCGCCCATGGTGCTGGTTGGTAAAACTTATTGGACAGGATTAATAAACTGGATGCATGAAGTGATGCAGGAGCAGGAAAATAATATTAGTCCCGGTGATCTGGACCTGTTAAAAATTGTAGATACACCGGAAGAAGCTGTACAATATATTGTCAGCTATTTTAACAAGTATCCTTTACAGCCAAATTTCTAATCGTTTTTTTGTTAATCCTTTGTTCAGCAGTTCAGTTAGATGTTGATGCATTATCTTTGCGGTGCAAAAATCAAATCCATTGGAAATCATTCTCCCGCAGGTTAACGCATACGCAGAAAGATTTTCTTCACCAGAAGAAGAAGTATTAAAACTGGTTAGTGAACAAACACATCAGTCACATCAGCAGCATGCCCAGATGTTAAGTGGACATGTACAGGGTAAATTTCTTGAGCTGCTCAGCAAGATCATTCAACCAAAAAGAATTCTTGAAATTGGAACATTTACCGGGTATAGTGCTATTTGCCTGGCAAAGGGCCTGGCAGAAAACGGCCTGTTACATACCATTGAACTAAGGGAGGAAGATGCACCAGTAAGCCGTCAAAATTTTATTGCAGCCGGGTTGGGGAATAAGATAATTTCACATACAGGAGATGCGTTAGATATAATACCAGCCCTTAAGGAAGAATGGGACCTGGTATTTATAGATGCGGATAAACCAGGTTATATCAATTATTTTAACCTCGTTTTACCAAAATTGAAAAAAGGGGGAATTATTTTAGCAGATAATGTATTGTTTCATGGCGAAGTGCTGAACGAAGAATTAAAAGGGAAAAATGCCATCGCCATTCATGCGTTTAATGAGCATGTAAAAGAGAACGCGGAAGTAGAAATTGTTTTGTTAACGGTTAGAGATGGGCTGATGCTCATCCGTAAAAAGTAAATAATAAATGAAGAACCTGAAAGTAATAGGTGTTGCAGCTGTACTGTTTTTATCCAATGCAATAAAAGCACAATACATTTCCATTGAAGAATATGTAAACACATACAAAGAAATGGCAATGGAAGAAATGAAGCGTACCGGTGTGCCGGCTGCGATTACACTGGCACAGGGAATCCTGGAAACAGAGAATGGAAACAGTGTGCTGGTAAAAAAATCAAATAACCATTTTGGAATTAAATGTAAAGAAGACTGGAAAGGTCCTTCCGTAAGCCATACCGATGACGCACCCTGGGAGTGTTTCCGTAAATATGAGTCAGCAGAAGAATCTTACCGTGATCACTCTAATTTTCTGAAAACAAGAAAATACTATGCCTCACTTTTTGAAATAGATCCAACAGACTATAAAGCATGGGCCTATGGTTTAAAGAAAGCAGGGTATGCCACCAACCCTCAGTATGCACAGCAGTTAATTAAATATATAGAAACGTATAACCTGCAGCAATACTCCTTAATAGCAATGGGTAAAATGCAAAAGCAGGAAGAAGTATTTTCAAAAACAGAACAAACAAAAACACCGCAACCAATTATTACAGAGCAAAAAAAAGAAACAGTTGCCGTAAAAGAACCGGAACAAAAAGAAGCTATAAAAGTTATTCAGTCAGCCCCTGCTGTTACCTTACAGCAAGAGAAACCAATTGTGTTGCCAAAGAAAGAAGATATTATAGCCAGGAAAGAAGAAGTGGTAAATAAACCTGTGATTGAAACACCAGCAGTTGTAAAGGAAGAAAAATTGATTTACCCGCAGGGTGTATTTAAAATAAATGAAACCAGGGTATTGTTTGCCGCCAAAGGAACATCCCTGCTGGCTATTGCTGAACAAAACAGCATTCCACTAAATTATCTGATGGATTTTAATGAACTTAAAAATTCTAACATCCTTGAAAATGATCAGCTGATCTATTTGCAGCGGAAAAGAAGACAAGGTACGGCACCCACGCATACCGTTAAAGCTGACGAATCATTATACGATATTGCTCAAAATGAAGGTATTCGCCTGGAAGCATTACTTCAATATAATTTGCTTTCCAATCCTTCGCTACAAGTGCAGGTGGGTGAAAGTTTAAATTTACAGGGCATGGCTGATCGTATGCCCCAATTAAAATCACCTGCGATGACTATTTCTGCAAATAATGTATCTTCATCAAAGGGACAAAAAACACATGTGGTGGAGGCAAAAGAAACTATTTACAGTATTTCACGTAAATACAATGTGCCGGTAAACCAGCTGATGGACTGGAATAAAATGAAAGGATATGATGTTAAGATCGGGCAGGAATTAATTATTGCTAAATAAAATTTTTATGGGTACAACTATTAAAGTGCATAATAAATATTTCAAACCGTATATTGATGCAGCAGATGTTGAAAAAGAAATACAGCGGATTGCGGCTTGTTTGAACAACGATTATGCCGGACGCAAACCTTTGTTCATCGCTATTCTTAATGGCTCCTTTATGTTTGCTTCGGATATTTTTAAGCATCTTACGATCGATGCAGAAATTTGTTTCATCAAACTTGCTTCTTATAAAGGCACAAAATCCAGCGGACAGGTAGTAACAGCGATTGGGCTGGATATGGATTTGTTTGGCCGGGATATCGTGATACTGGAAGATATTATTGATACCGGTAAAACATTATCCACTTTCATCCCGCAATTGCAGCACCAGCAACCACATTCTTTAAAAATTTGTGCCATGCTCCACAAACCCGAAGCAACAGAATATCCAATCACTATCGATTATCTTGGATTTACTGTTCCCAATAAATTTTTACTGGGTTACGGATTAGATTTTGATGGGCTGGGAAGGAACCTGCCGGAAATTTACCAGTTAGTAGAAGAATAAACAATATCGAATATCGAACAGGGAATATTGAACATCGAATTTTTTTTAATTCATCATTCGATATTCCCTGTTCATCATTCACTTCACCTTCACTCTCACCCCTTCACTATGTGCACTAAACTCCGGTGCATACATACACTGAATGGTGGTAACACCATTGCTGAAATTACCACTATGTGTAACGAACAATGGATATTCAAACACATAAGTTCCTTTTGGCAACCAGCTAAAGAAGAAATTGGTGGAAACATCTTTGGTGCTTTCATAATAACCTAACCCTCCCTGCCATTTGTACTGGCTCAATACATTCACCGGTTCCATGCAGGCGGCCCGCATGTCTTTCATGTGTAAATATTCCATATCCCGGTCGGCACGGAGTTCAATTCTTACTTTTACTTTATCGCCAATCTTTATTTCATCACCATCATTGATGGGAACGAGTACAGGTCCTTTAACGGTGTTCTTTTCAACAAACATTTTTTTAGAAAGTTTCAACGGCGTTTCTGCTGAACTGATTTTATCTAAATCTTCAAAGTATTGCCAGTAAACTGCACCCCAGGCAGCCCCCACCTGGCCTCCCACAACGGGAGAGGAAACATTAACTGAGATATTCCCCATATCATTCCTCATATCTTTACCATCTATTTTTTCTTTAAAGTATCCGGTACCTATTTCAGATTGTTTTGCTGATGAAATGGAATAATCACCCAATTTTATTTCAACAACAGGTTCATTATCTAACAGGGATATTCCTGCATCCCCCCTTCGGGGGGTGGGGGGGCTTAATAAAGCATAGCAGGCTTCGGCCGTTGCTTTGGTTGTTTTCCAGTTTTGTGTTTGTTTTTGTTTGAGCAACCATGTTTTTAAATCATCCACTGTCTTATTGTCGTTAGCTACTTCGCTAAAGGCTTCAATTAATAATGCCTGCGTTTCTACAGGAGCCTGGTGCCAGTAATAACCGCCGCTCATATCTTTCCAGTACATGCCCATTTCTTCGCTCACAATGGAATTATCTTTTATTGATGCAAGAATATCTTTTGACGTGTTTTTAAATTTATTGCTATTCGTTGGTACAGGGAATAATCTGTGAAGTGCTAATGCAATCATCCCCTGCATATATTTGTTTTGTTTTATCCAATATTTTTCTGATTGATCCCAATAGTATTTGAAAGCCTGATTAGTTGACTTGTTTGGTTCTGTTTCGAGAAAGAAGCTGCGCATGTATAAGTATTGAATCTGAATAGAACCAAGATTGTTCTGCTTAAGATTTACTTTATGTTTAACCAGATAATCATAATCTTCTTTCAGCTTCTTATCCAAATAAGGAATGGCTGTTTTTAAAATGGATTTTATCTTCTCCTGTGAGGACACAGGAACCGCACCAAGTTTTTGCAAATGACCAATACCGGTTACAATGTATTGAGTAATATAACGGTC
>JACPOD010000025.1 GCA_016185185.1 Sphingobacteriales bacterium
ACCGTATTCATGAGCAGCAGTAGTTGAGTTGTTCAACAAATTATCCAGCTTGAAATAGCCGGTGTTGCAGGGAATATCATCCACAAACGAAATGTGCACATTTGAAAATTCTTCAATGCGGAAATAATTGTTTTGAGGATTATCATTGTAATAAACATCTTCTGGAACAAGCCGGGGTGAATAGATTCCTTTAATATCAAATATCACTCTCATCATTTTCCTGTTAACTATTGCTGTGGCATTTGGTTCGTTCCAGTGATTCGCTATGTCTGCTGCAATTTGTTTGGATAATGTTTCTGTTGCCGCTTCGCCATAAAAGAAGAAGGTGGAGCGGATGAAGAGTTGATTGGATATAATTTCGGCGATGCCCATTTGTCTGAACCGGGATTTATGGGAAATTATGGATTAAAAGGAAATTAAGAATTGAATTTTCGTTAAATAAAAAGCGTTGGTAAAATCCAACGCTTTCCTGACAATCTATTGAATCAAATTAATCCAGGTTCAGATAGATTAGTTACGCACCGGCTTACCGCCTTTCAACACACTCTGTATTCTTTCCAATGTTTTCTTTTCACCCGTCAGACTTAAGAATGCTTCTCGTTCCAAATCGAGTAAATATTGTTCGCTCACTAAAGTAGGTTCACTCAAATCGCCACCACACATTACATAAGCCAACTTTTTAGCCACAACTGAATCATGGTCGGTTGCATAACCTGCTCTCCACATACCGTTGATACCGGCATACAAAGCACCTAATGCAGAACGTCCTAACACTTTTACATCTTTACGCTGAACGGGTGTTACATAACCATTTTCATATAATTCAATTACTGATTTCTTTGCATCTGCAATCCTTCTTCCAATATTCATACTCACTTCATCTCTTCCTTTCCTGTAAATACCTAAATCGTATGCTTCATGAGCAGAAGTGGCTACTTTAGCTGTAGCAATAGTGAGGAAACGATTCTTCAATGTGATGGTCTCCGGTTCATCTTCATGCATCTCATCTGCTGCTCTTAATACAAACTCTTTGGTGCCGCCACCACCGGGAATTAATCCAACGCCTAATTCAACAAGGCCCGTATAAGTCTCAGCTGCCGCACAAACTTTATCACTGTGTAAACTCAATTCACATGCTCCACCTAAAGCCAAACCATGAGGAGCAACCACCACAGGAATGGAAGAATATCTTGCCCGCATCATTGTTTGCTGAAACATGCGGACGGCTAAACCCAGTTCATCATATTCCTGTTCAATCGCTAACATAAATATCATGCCTACGTTAGCGCCTGCGCTAAAGTTGCTGCCTTCATTGGCAATAACTAATCCTTTATATTTTTCTTCAGCGATAGAAATGGATTTATTAATTCCTTCCAGCACTTCACCACCAATGCTTCCCATCTTGGTGTACCACTCTAACCCAATCACATCATCACCTAAATCATATGTACGGCAAGCGGCATTTTTCCAAATGGTTTTTCCTTCAAAGTTTTTCATCACAATGAAGGCCCCCTCCTGGCCTCCCCCAACGGGTGAGGTAAAGCCACCGCTCAATGGCGAATAACACAAACGCTTTCCATTTTCCACTTTATAGAAAGATGTAATTCCTTTTGCAATCATTTCATCCACCCATGAAGCCACAGAATAACCAGCTGCTTTCATCGCTTCCATTGTTTTTGCCACGTTCAGTACATCCCAACTTTCAAAGGCACCAATCTCCCAGCCAAAGCCGGCCATCATCGCATCATCCACTCTATATATCTCATCGCTTATTTCGGGAATACGATGTGAGATATAAGAAAATAATCCGTAATGAAAATGACGATAGAATTCTCCTGCTTTATCGCTACCACCACACAACATTTTTATTCTTGTCTTTAAATCATCAATAGGTTTTGCAGCTTCAACGGATGGGAATTTTGGTTTTATTCTTGGTTCATAATTCATAGTTGATAAATTCAACACATGAATTTCTTTTCCACCACCTCCGGCTGAAGCCGGAGGCAAGTCACCTTTCATCTTCTTAAAAAATCCCTGACCAGTTTTATCACCGAGCCAATTATTCGTAACCATTTTATCTAACCAGGCAGGAATTACAAAGGTGTTTCTTGCTTCATCATTCGGACAATTATCATATACACCTTTCGCTACTTTCACTAATGTATCAATACCTACTACATCAGCTGTTCTAAACGTAGCAGATTTAGGACGACCAATGATTGGTCCGGTCAATGCATCTACTTCATCAATTGTCAATCCCATTTTATCTACCAATCCTAACAAGGCCATGATTCCATACACACCAATTCTGTTGGCAATAAATGCAGGAGTGTCCTTACAAAGCACTGTAGTTTTTCCTAAATACAAATCACCATAATACATTAAGAAATCAACCACCGAAGCATCAGTGTATGGAGTTGGAATAATTTCTAATAAGCGCAAATAACGTGGAGGGTTAAAGAAGTGTGTGCCACAAAAATGTTTTTTGAAATCATCACTTCTTCCTTCAGCCATTAAATGAATGGGAATACCGGAAGTATTGGAAGTAATTAATGTGCCCGGCTTACGAAGTTTATCTACTTTTTCTAAAACCTGTTGTTTAATATCCAGTCTTTCCACTACTACTTCAATTACCCAATCATAACCGCCAATATCTTTCATGTTATCGTCAAAGTTGCCGGTGGTGATGCGCTTCAACACATCTTTAGTAAAAACCGGTGATGGGTTGCTTTTGATAGCAGCCGACAAAGCATCATTTACAATTTTATTTCTTTCTGCTGATTTTTTACTTTCAACAGCTTCCTTCGGAACAATGTCCAGCAGCAACACCTGTAATCCCACACCTGCAAAATGACAAGCAATACGGCTGCCCATTACTCCACTTCCAAGAACAGCCACTTTTTTGCAACAATTTCTTCTGGTTTATAGTGCAATGCGATCCCAGAGACAATCGTTCTTTTTTCAAAACCTAAATCAATTTCCAGCTTCAGTAATTTATCTGCCTTTTCAACTTTTTCCGCTTTAAGAATCGTTCCCACTTTTAAATCAATCTTCGCAAAATCATCAAACTGGATGGCTGGTTTCAGGTTGCTCGTTGCTGGTTGCTCATTCTTCTTACTGTCATCGGTCAACTGTGAATTGTCAACAGGTTTTACCAAACCACTTTTTAATTTTTCTACTTGTGCTGTTACCTCTGCATCTTCAATTTTACGGAACAATAATTCAGGTGCCTTTAATGAATAACCTACACTCAGCAATTTCAGTTTACCTGCATTTTCCCAGTCCAGCATCTTATTCACCACTTTCATCATGTTCAGCATTTTCCTGGCTGTATTTGGCAAGAAAGGATTGATAAGAACAGCCAGGTTAGCTGTCAACTGCAAACACAAATGAAGTGTATTATTAATCGACTTTTGTACTTCAGGGTTTTCTTCGAGGCTCTTTGCCACAATCCAGGGCTCTTTCTTCTGCATGTACTGATTACCCTTTCTGCTCAAATCAATCACTTCATACAATGCATCCCGGAATTTATATTCTTCAAGATGATTTTCAATTTTGATTTTTGAATTTTGAATTTCATCCATAATCCACTTGTCTTCTGCATCCAAAATATCTTCGTGCAACTTCGGAACTTTGCCTCCACATAATTTATGCATCAGCACAAACGTTCTGTTTACAAAATTTCCAAAGATGGAAACGAGTTCATTATTATTCCTGTCCTGGAAATCTTTCCATGTAAAATCATTGTCTTTTGTTTCCGGGGCATTGGCACATAACACATAACGCAGCACATCTTCGCAGCCCGGAAAATCTTTAATGTATTCATGTACCCACACAGCCCAATTACGACTGGTGCTAACTTTATCGCCTTCAATATTTAAAAACTCATTGGCAGGAACATTATCAGGCAAAACAAAATTGCCATGTGCTTTGAGCATTGCAGGAAAGATGATGCAATGGAAAACGATATTATCTTTTCCAATAAAATGCACCAGCTTGGTATCTTCCTTGCACCAGTAATCATCCCATTTATCAGTGAGTTCTTTTGTTGCAGAGATATAACCAATCGGCGCATCAAACCATACGTACAACACTTTTCCTTCAGCATCGGGTAAAGGAACTTTAATTCCCCAACTGCTGTCACGGGTCATGGCTCTTGACTGCAAGCCATTATCCAGCCAGCTTTTGCACTGACCGTAAACATTGTTCTTCCATTCCTTATGTCCTTCAATGATCCATTCCTTTAACCATGGCTCATAATTCTGTAAAGGGAAATACCAATGTTTGGTTTTTCTTTTAACCGGCACTGCATCACTCAACGCACTGCGTGGATTGATAAGTTGTTCAGGACTTAAGGATGAACCACATTTTTCACACTGGTCACCGTAAGCATTTGAATTGGCACAAACAGGACAAGTACCAACAATATATCTATCGGCTAAAAATGTTTTTGCTTTTTCATCATAATACTGCTCGGTTTCTTTTTCTTCAAACAAACCATCATCATATAACTTCTTAAAAAAGTTAGCGGCTGTTTCATGATGCACTTTATTGGAAGTACGGGAATAGATGTCAAAAGAAATTCCCATATGTTCAAAACTCTCTTTGATGATAGCATGATATTTATCTACTACCTGTTGTGGTGTCACTCCCTCCTTCATGGCACGGATGGTAATGGGTACCCCATGTTCATCACTGCCACCAATAAATTTGATATCTCTTTTTTGTGCCCGTTGATAACGCACATAAATATCTGCGGGGATATAACATCCCGCGAGGTGACCAATATGTACTGGTCCGTTAGCATAAGGCAAAGCTGCTGTAACTAAAATTCTTTTGTAATCTTTCATTTCCCTTCCTTTCTTAATTAAGGGAGCAAAAATACCGCAATCAGGGTCAATGCCCAAACTCAATAAAAAAGCCCCCGTTTGCGGAGGCCCTGTAATTTATCTTAACCATTGGGAAGCAGCATCTTTGTTAAGTACTTATAACTGGAAGTAATACTTGCCAGTGCATCCTTAGGCATATCGTGTTCAATAAAGAAATGTTTCATCCCGGCTGTGGATGCTGCATCAAAAATTCGTTTGTAATCAATCGTTCCTTCACCAACAGGTAAAACGGTTTCTCTTTTTGCATCGAGGTCTTTTACATGCCATAATGGAAAGCGACCGGGATTTTGTTTAAATAATTCAACAGGATCTTTGCCACCTTTAGTTGCCCAGGCAAGGTCCAGCTCCATCTTCATGTTAGTTTGAGATAAGAACATTTCGTAAGGCACCTGCCCATCTACTGTATGAAACTCTGCATCATGATTGTGATAAGCAAAACCAATTCCGGCTTTTTTACAGGCTTCATCTGTTTTATTCAGAACTTCTATAGAAGCTTTAATCTCGTCTAATGTATGGATCGGTGTATTGGCGCATACTAAAAATTCCACACCACCTTCGGCAGCTTCATCAACTAATTCCTCCATATTATTCTGTAAATTTCTCATCGGTGGAAAAGTGATTGGCTTACCATCTTGTCCCACGGGCATTTTTGCACCGGGAGGTAATTTAAAAGGAGCTCCCAGCACATGGTGCGATTTCCAGCTGAGGCCAATATCATTTAAGAACTTAGCAAACTCTTTTGGTTTCATTCCATAGTAGCCACCTTTTTTGCTGTATGCGGATTCAATTTCTTTATACCCAACGGCTGCGATTTTTTTTAATGTGCCTTCCACATCTTCATCCATTACTCCAAAAAAGGTATAGAGTTGCAACCCGATTGGGCGGGGAGCAAAAATTTCCGGAAAAGACCTTGATAAATTGGCGGGGCTATTGCGGAATATTAATCCCCCAAATAATGCAGTACCGGAAGCTTTTATAAATTCTTTTCTTTTCATAACGAAGCATTGAGTGTGATGAAATAAATATGTATAGTTAAAAATTATTTTTTCAACAATGATTCCAGGAACAAATAACGGCCACGATTTTTTTCTGTCGCTGCTTTTGATTCAACATCTATATACATTACTGTAGCTGGCTGATTGGTTTTTATGGGCAACCATTTTGGCACCGTTAAGCCATTAGGATCTCCTGTCTTAATAAAATTTTCAAAAAATGATTGTGTGATAGCCGATACTTTATAATCTTCCGGTTGCCAGTCATACACACGGTTGGTTGGTAAATTACCCATTGCATATTCTATTTCGGCTGAGTGCACAGCGCCTTTAGGCAGAGGAGCTTTGGGAGTTTTTCCTGTTGTATCTTTTGTTACACCACCGGCAAGGTTTGCGGTAGCATTGCCCATCTCTGCTCTCATTTCAGGACGTGGGCGGACATATAAATAACGATACACGGCTTTACCACCCGTCTTTGCCTGCAAATCAATCCATCTCCAGGTACTAAAACCAATAAAGCGATCACCCGCTAAATCTGTTGCGGCCTGCTCCACCTCATCATCTGCAACAGGAACATATTGCCTGATAGCTTCATCTGCTTTATCGTTAAACATTCTTTGCAATGCTTTTTTCATATTGTCAACCGTAAATTTATCGCTACCCATTACAAATTGTGGTACCATCTCTTGTGAATTCCAACCTGCTAACAATGGTACATGGGCCTGTTCGCCTTTTTCAAAAATTTCCAATGGAGACTTAGGAAAGAAATAACCATCCACACAAATGGGGAATGCACCAAAGCCTGCAGCAGATGCTGCTTTCAGTAAATCATCCGCATTCATAGAACGTAATTCGAGTAAAGAATTTTTTTTGATGGATTGTGCCCATTTTGATCCGGCATTTTCGGCTTCCTGTAATGTTGCTGTTGGGTTACCGATAACAGAACCACTTTCTCCAATAGCACCGGCGATTAAATTCTTTGATAATGGTGAAGCCATTTGAGCACATACTGACATGGATCCAGCTGATTCTCCAGCAATGGTCACTCTATTCGGATCACCACCAAAAACGGCAATATTTTTTTGAACCCATTGCAGTGCTGCACTTTGATCCATCAATCCATAATTACCTGATGCATGATGAGGTGATTCTTTTGTTAGTTCCGGATGGGCCAATAAACCAAATACACCCAACCGGTAATTAACTGTTACAGTTACAATTCCTCTTCGGGCCATACTCTCACCATCATAACGTGGCTCTGAGCCATCACCTGCCATAAAACCACCACCATAGAAATAAACTAATACCGGTAATTTTTCTTTAACTGCATTAGCAGGGGTCCATACATTCAAATACAAACAATCTTCGCTCACACCACTGGCACGAAAATTCATATCGCCAAATATGGGTAACTGCATAGCTTGTTTGCCAAAGCGATCTGCTTTAAGAACACCCTCCCAATTCTTTACTGGCTGTGGTTCTCTCCAGCGGAGTTCACCCACCGGAGGTGCAGCATACGGAACACCTTTGAAAACATGAATACCCGACTCATCTGTTCCCTGTAAAATTCCATTCTCTACTTTTACCAATAGAGATGGGTGTTCAGTGGTTTGGGCATTAAGATTAATAACAATCAGCAAACTCAGCAGAAAATAAAAGAGTGACTTTTTCATATAGCAGCTGCTTTTTTAATTTTTTTAAGCTGTACAAATTAAGACAAAAAGCCCCTGCTTGCGCAAAGGGCTGTGGATTAACCATTAACCAAAAACTATCTTTTTAATTCGTTGATAGTAACCTGCGGTGTTAATACTTTATTACACTTTTCTGTTACAATACTTTTATCGATCGTAAAACCAGTCGTTAATTTAATATTTGCAGAGGAACTTCCCACCTTAACTGTATATGCTCCTGCATCAGTAATCCACGATGTACTTTCTGTATCAAAAGATGCAAGGTCAGCGGGTGTAAGAGTGAAAGTGATTTTTTCTGATTCCCCCGGTTTCAGTAATGCAGTTTTAGCAAACCCCTTTAATTCTTCCGAAGGTTTATCCAATTTACTTTTTGGAGCTGTTACATACAGTTGCACAACTTCTTTACCCGCAACTTTTCCTGTATTGGTAATAGTAACGGTTATTTCAATTTTTTTATCTACAGTTTTTGAAACCAACCCGATATTGCTATAAGTAAAATTTGTATAGGAAAGCCCGTAACCAAATTCATAAGCTGGTTTTACGTTGAAGGTATTATAATAACGATACCCAACATATATCCCTTCTTCATACGTTACTTCTGCCGGGATAGCTTTCATACCAAACATACCTGTTACAGCTTTTTCAGGAAATTCTTTACCGGGGAAGTTTTTAGCAGTTACATCATCTTCGTACTTCACAGGGAAAGTTGTGGATAGTTTGCCGGAAGGGTTTACTTTACCACTCAACACATCAGCAATTGCATTACCGGCCTCAAGGCCTGGTTGCCATGCTAATAAAATCGCATCCACTTTATCTCTCCAACTGGCTACTTCAATTACACCACCGGCATTAATGATCACTATTACTTTCTTTCCTTTTGCATGAAAAGCATTACTAACCGCATCAATCAATTTTACTTCACCTTCTTTCAGGTTAAAATCATTTTCAACTTTTCTGTCTGAACCTTCACCTGCATTACGGCCAATGGTGATCAACGCTACGCCATCTTCGTTTGCTTTTTGAGCAATCAGTTCATCCGAAACTGTTAACTCAGGAGCTGGCGGAGTTGGGTTCATAAATTCCTGGAATAAATTTCCTTTTGGATGTTTGGTTTTATAATCAGTAATATGATCCGTATACGCTTCTTTTAATGATTCATCCACTTTAAAGTTTGCATTAAGCAAACCCTGAACCAATGAAATAGTATATTCTTCATTTACATCTCCACTGCCGGTTCCGCCAGAAATAATATCGTAGGATGTATTACCAAAAGGGGCAATCGTTGCTTTGCCTAATGGTAAAGTACCGGTATTATTCTTCAGCAATATCATTCCATCAGCCGCTGCTTTCCTTGCAATAGCTGCATGTGCCTTCAAATCAGGTTTGTTACTGAAAGCATATTTCTTAAACGCCTGTGAACCTAAAATATAATCTACAATCCTTGCTGTATTCTCATCTAAAATTTTAATATCCAGCGAACCTTTATTAATCGCTTCTGTAATAGCTTTTTTCTGATCGGGCCTGCCGGGCATCAGCAAATCGTTGCCGGCTTTCATTTGCGCCACTGCATCTTTTCCGCCAAACCAGTCTGTCATCACTATTCCTTTAAAACCCCATTCTTTTCTTAAAACAGTAGTTATTAATTCGGGGTTTTCAGAAGTATAGGTTCCGTTGAGTAAATTATAAGAACTCATCACTGTCCAGGGGTTTGATTCCTTAACGGCTATCTGGAAACCTTTTAAATAAATTTCCCTTAATGCTCTTTCGCTTATAATTGCATTTACCGAATTACGGTTTTTTTCCTGGTTATTTGCTGCAAAGTGTTTGATAGAGGTACCTACTCCGTTTGACTGAATACCATTTACCATGGCTGCCGCCATTTTACCAGTTACCAAAGGGTCTTCTGAATAATATTCAAAATTTCTTCCGCCTAATGGATTGCGATGAATGTTCATACCAGGGCCAAGAATTACATCCACTCCATATTCTTTCACTTCGTTACCCATTGCTTTACCAACTTCGCCCACCAATTTGGTATCCCAGGTGGAGGCTAGCAGTGTTGCTACCGGCCATGCAGTGGCGTAATACGTATTGTTATCATCTTTACGTTTGGGTTCAATACGCAAACCGGCAGGACCATCGGCTACAACTGTATTGGGTAATCCTAAATACTGAAAAGCATATGTAGTACCGGCAGCTCCGGGAACTTTATCCATTGTTTGTCCAATAACTGGGCCTGTAGTTTGAGTTAAACCGGGAATATTCATACCCATACCCACCACTAAATTCACTTTTTCCTCAAGGGTCATTTTACTCACCAGTTCTTTAGCTTTTGAAGATTGCGCCACAAGTACTGATGCAGGCGCAGCGAAAAATAAGAGAGAGAAAAACCATTTCATGTGCAATCGATTTTAGAACATAAAGGTCCTTAAGATCAGTACTTGCTCATTTGATATTTGTCAAATAAAAAGTTGAGTATAACTAACAAAAGATAGTATTACCTGGCCGACCGGATACGGCTCAGGGTTTCTAATGTAACACCAAGGAAAGAAGCAATATAAGAAAGGGGAACCCGCTGAATAATGTGGGGTGAAGTTTGTAAAAGGCGTTCATATCGTTGCTGGGCTGTTTCAAACTGGATAGAGTCCATTCTTATTTGCGAAAGAATGAGAGAACCTGTCACCATTTTGCGCAATAATTTTTCCACTTCATGATATTCATCTGCCAGCCGCATAAAATCGTTGTGATGAATACCATAAACCTCAGCAGGTTCCAGCGTTTGAATAATAAGATGACTGGGAACCCGGTTAAAAAAACTGGTGATGGAAAGAAAGAACTGGTTATCCATGGCGATCCATTCGGTAATTTCTTTTTCGTTTTTGTAATAATAGATACGGGCCACACCTTTACGAATAAAATAGATATAATCAGATACTTCCTTTTCCCGCAGCAGAAAAAAATCTTTAGGAACCACCCAATGCTGCCAGGCATTAAGGTAAACTTTCATCGTTTCCGGCGAAAGCAGCGATATGCGGCTAATGGCTTTTTCTAATTCTTCCACAAGTATTTTTTCAGAGTAGAAATTTAAAGAAAACTTTTGATTAAAGGCACTAAGGCAAAGAGGCAACAAGGCACAAAGTAAAACCAAATTCACTTCTTGCCTCTTTGCCTTAGTGTCTCTTCTGTGCCTTATCTTATTGTTGCATCCCTTCCGTAGCGCCTGACATTCCTCCTGCATTATTGTTTTTTCTTTTGAATAATGACATATCCATTTTGCCAAAACGATAAGCAAAATTTAAACGGATCATTTGCGGATCACGAAGCCGGCTGTAGTTCTGTATAAAATATTCGCTGAAAGAATATTGCTGGTTGATCCTTGTTTTAAAAATATCACTAATACTTAACGTAACCGAAGCCGCATCATTTTTCAGGAATGTTTTCTTAAAAGCAAGATCAATTCCATATGTGGGTTTGATATAACCCTGAGATGAACTCTGTGCCTGCTGAGGTCCTCCCGGGCCCATACCACCACCACCTGTGTTTACAGGGAGATTGGTTTTGGACTGATAAGTTGCTGATAATTGCACACTAAATTTAGCCGGCAGTTTAAAATTACTGTTAAACTTGCCAAACCAGCTCCACATAGCATCCTGTGAAGAATTTTTTAAATTATCCGTATTGATTTTTGAATTGTACAGGTTAACATTCGTGGTCATATCCCACCATTTCGTTAAATAATTGATGGAAGTAAGTTCAGCACCATAAGCCTGGCTGGAATTTGCATTAACAAAAGTATTGATCAAAACTTCTGTTCCGGATATTGGGCTTATTCCTTTATCCTGGTAACGGGTAATTAAGTCAGTAGTTCTTTTATAATAAAGCGAGGCAAGAATATTGTTGTTCTTTTTAAAAGTTTTGGAATAAGACATTTCAAAAGACTGTGTAAACTCAGGTTTCAAACCGGGGTTCCCTTTTGTAATATTCAGGTTATCGGTATAATCCACAAACGGAATTAGCTGGAAGAAATTAGGACGGTTGATCCTCCTGGTAACACTAAATTGTAATTCCTGTTTATTTTTCAGTTTTTGACTCAGGAATAAAGAAGGAAACAAACTTACAGGGTAACTATTTTTAAAAGTAGTATTGTCAGTAAGCAGTGTTCCGTTGTATTCTGAACTTTCTGCTCTTACACCAATTTTATAGCCAAAATCTTTCTTACTGCCGCTTAAAGAAACATAAGCTGCATATACATTATCGGTATTCTTATAATTACTGGTAGCAGATGGAAGGAGTTCAAATTGGTTGGTATTTGGATTGAAAACATAATTATCATTTATATTACTCAGTTTACGCAATTGTGCCCTCAAACCTGTTTCCAGTTTAATGGTCTTAAACGGTTTTACATAATCTGTTTGCATTGTTAAAAACTGGTTGGTACCACTATTAATAAGATGTTGTTGAAAATCGCCGGTCTTTGTGCCTCCATTAACAGTATAGTAATTGGTGGTATAAGAATTATCACCACCGTTTTTTCCAGAGAAATAATTTAAATCAGCTGTAAGTTCCTCGCCTTGTTTAGGAAAAAGATGTTTCATGCCTAATTGCAAACCACTTGCATTAAACTCCCTTTTACCTGTTGAAAATCGTTTACTGTAAGCACTCGATTTACCAGTATTGTACAAACTATCTGTACTGGTGGTAATGGTTTCATTAGGTTTAAATTCCCCGTGTACTTTTATACCAGCAATAGAGAAAGTGGTTCTGTTAGTAACGAAATAATCTAAACCTATTCTTCCAAACATAAATCCACCTGATGTTTTATTATAATTGTTCTGAAAAACGGTTGTTTGGGGGTTATCAAATAAATTTAACCGGTCTGTGGTACCTGTTGTTCTGGATTTATTTTGATTGATCATGGCGCTTGCTGAGAAATTGAGTTTACCCTGGCGTACGTTAAAATCACCACCACCATTCAATGCACCACGTTTATCTGCACCTGCTCTCAGGTTTCCGTTATAACCACTCTTTTTATTTTTCTTTAAAATGATATTAAGGATGCCAGCATTACCGCCGGATGCATCATACTTTGCTGAAGGGTTAGTGATCACTTCCACACTTTCAATCGCATCTGCCGGAATTTGATCCAATGATAAAGTGGTTGGCCTTCCTTCAATATAAATTTGAGGAGAAGCATTTCTCAACTTCACATTACCATCAATATCCACCTGTACAGAAGGTACATTACGCATTACATCCACTGCGGTACCACCGGCGCTAACGATATTTTTATCTACATTAAATACTTTTTTATCAATATCCAGTTTCATTAATGGTTTGGACGATACTACTGTTACTGCTTCCAGTTCTTTGGCATCTGTTTTTAATTTGATGTTACCGAGGTCTTTATCAAACGCATTCAGCATATTGCTCATTGCTGCCATTGCCTGAGAAGGATCATTACCTGAAGGTTTGGGAGCATTTGCATCCATTTTCATTTGAAAAGATACTATTTGTTCAATCGCTTTATAACCAGTTGCACTAATCTTTAATTTTAACTGCCCCATAATGGGTAAGTCAGTAAAACTAAATTCACCGTTTACCTTTGTTACAAGCCCCTTTAATAAAACTTCTTTACGTTTTTTACTTGCGGTATCATATTTACTTTGCAGTAAGATTACAGAAGCTCCATTGATGGCAACATTACTGCTGTCAGTAATTTTTCCATAAACATGACCCATACTGGGTGCCTGCCCACCCTGCTTTCCTGAGCCGCCAGGAAATTGTGCAGATAAATTTAAAACAGCTGTAAAGAGAGCGAGTGTCAATAATATCTTTTTCATAAACATTTTTTAATTGCTGCACAAAACTATATCGACAACAACAACCTTATAATGTAAATGAGACAAGCACCTCAAATGTTGCGACGAATACTTGATCCCTTTATGGGTGGCAAAAAAAAGGGTGCCAATGGCACCCTTTTTGTAAAACTTACAACTATAAATTATTTTGGCATCTCAAATGTCTTAGTGTCAACTGCCCCATTCACCTCCAGCTTGCTTACTTTTTGTGTCATTTGAATAATTCCCATGTTAATATCCTTAGTATAAGGAAGTACTACACCAAAATCTGTTTTCTTAAAGTCAGAATAAGTAGTAGTGACATCAATTTGCTGTCCCATCATTTCTCCCTTAGCAACTACTTTAACCAAGTTGAATGATTTGGTATCGATATAATAAAACACATCAACTGTTCCGCTAATTTTTATTTTATAACTTCCTTCTTCGGTACCGGCAAGTTCAGCTTTTAAACCCTGTGCTGCATAATTGGTAAGACCTCCTTCGAAATAAATAACAGACTTGCCGCTTTGCCAGGCCTCATAGGGCATTGCTTGTGCATCTGTGGCTCCCATCATTGGGTTGATCATCCAACCGCCTTTATCCGTAATGCACTGAACAATTTTTGAGCCGTTGAATTCTGTTTCACTTATAAAGCCTTGTCCCAGTAATACTGTTTCTTTCACTGTTGTGGAATTGCCCATTATTTCAGTAGTACTTTCCTGTGATACAGATTTTAACTGTGCCAGTTTATCCTTACCGCCTATGGCATCAATATGTTTGCCAATAATTTCATCTGCTGTTTGTGCATTACCGGCAATAGTAAAAAGAACAGCTGTTAAGAAAGAGGTCAGAAATTTCATTTTTATAGCATTAGAGTGATTAAATATAATGAGGGTCAAAATTAAGTGAATAGGTGTTACTATTATTAATCCATAGACCAAAGCAGGAATAACTGCGACTAATTGCTAAAAAAAAAGCCGGTATCTTTCTATACCGGCTACTAATAACATAATTTCTGATTAACTTTTTTTCAATTCGACGTTGACTGCAATTTCAACTTCTTTACTTACCACTAACCCGCCAGCTTCAGTTGCTTTGTCCCACTTAAGGTTATAATCAAAGCGGTTGATGGTTGTTTTTGCTTTGAAACCAAGTCTTTCGGCGCCCATTGCAGTAACGGTACCGCCATAAGTAACATCAAAAATCACCGGCTTTGTTACATCACGGATGGTTAAATTTCCGGCCAGTTTGTATTTATTACCACCCTGTGGCGTAAAAGAAGTACTTTCAAATTTCATGGAAGGATACTTATCAGTATTAAAGAAATCATCAGATTTCAGATGCTTATCACGGTAATCATTATCTGTGTTGACAGAATTAACATCAACCGTAAAAGAAATTTTAGCATCAGAAAAATCACTCTTAGTATTTTCCATACTGCCATCAAATAATTTAAAAGTCCCTTCTACTTCCGATACTACCAGGTGTGTGATAGTAAATTTTACATTGGAGTGAGCTTTGTCCAGCACCCATTTACCCATTGGTAATTTAGCAACGGCCTTAGTTGTTGATTCATTGTTAGCAACAGTTTTTGTTTTGAAAGCAGACGCTGCTACAAACAAAACGCCGGCAGCCAGGATAAAATAAACAGTGTTCTTCTTCATACTTGTGTTTGATTTTAGAAAATAAAATTCTTGTTTTATAAGACTTGTTGATTTGACTTTTGTCAAATAGTCCACAAAAGTAGTGAAGAAAGATGAAATACAATGTTATAACATTGAATATTTTGTTAAAGAGAGGTTTTACCGGTAATAACCGCCAGTGTATCCCGGTAATTGTCGCTTATGGGCAGCTCCATGTCCCCGATATATACAGAGCTTTTACGCACAGAAGTAATCTGTTTGAGAGAAACAATATAGGACTTATGAATACGAAGAAACCTGGTAATGGGAAGTTGGTCTTCCAGCGATTTCATACTGATACGGGTAATGACGGGTTTGTTGGAATTTGCCAGGTGGATTTTTACATAATCTTTTAATCCCTCAATAAAAGTAATGTCGCTGAAGTTTATTTTAACAAGGCTGTATTCTACATTCACAAAGAAATAATCGGATACTGTTTCTGCATTAGCTGTGTGACGGTTCTTTAATTGAAAAAGTTCATCAGCTTTATTACAGGCTTTTACAAAACGTTCCAGCGAAACAGGTTTAATTAAATAATCCACCACATCAAGATTAAATCCTTCCAACGCAAATTTTTCGTAGGCCGTAATCAAAATGATCATCGGCTTTATACTTAAGCTTTGTATAAACTGCAACCCTGTTAACCCCGGCATTTGAATATCAAGAAAAATAAGATCAACCGGTTGCTGTTGCAACAGTTTCATGGCTTCCATAGGATTACTGCATTTAGCCACCAGTTGCAAATATGGAACTTTGCTGATATTATCTTCCAGCAATTCCAGCGCCAGCGGCTCATCATCAACGGCAATACATTTTAGCATTAGTGCAAATTTAATTTAAGAGAAACAACAAACCAGTTATTCTTTTCATCAATCTGCAGTTGCTGCTTATCGCCGTATAAAAGATTTAATCTCCTTTTTACATTCGCCAGGCCAATTCCGGATGTTTTATCTTTTATCTCTATGGAGGCAGGATCGTACCTGTTTTTAACTGAAAACAATAAACTACCTTTTTCAGTTTTAAGTTTTATTTCTATATGGGCTTCATCAATCATGCCGGTACCATGCTTAAATGCATTTTCCACAAAAGGGATGAGCAACATTGGTTCTATTTCATAATGACCATCAGCCATCTGCATATCGGTATCAATCACAACATTTTTTCCAAATCGTAATTGTTGCAGGTCAATATAGCTTTGCAAATATTCGGTTTCTTTTTCCAGGGGTACTTTATCCTCATCTGTTTCGTATAACATATAGCGCATAAGCGATGAGAATTTTAATAAGGCCGGTTCCAGCAAATCAGATTTTTTTCGAGCCAGGGCCACCATATTGTTAAGAACATTAAACATAAAATGCGGACTTGCCTGGGAGCGGAGCAGAGACAATTCGGTTTTCAGATTTTCGGTTTGCTTTTCCCGTGCAACACGGTCGGCCCGGGTTCTGTCTTTGATCATCCGGTATGCGGTACTTCCCGCAAGAATAAATAAGAAGAAAAAAAAGTTAAACAGAAAATGGCTCCTGATATTAAATCTGGGTTGTGCTAAAACATTAAATATAATAAACCATGTTACAAACAAAAGTGCTGTAAAGCATAAAACAATGATCGCACTGTATTGATTATATTTTCGCCTGTATATGAACGAGGGTATTAAAAAAAGAGCATTAATGTAAAAAAAAACAACATAAAGTATATCGTTAGTAATATACCCAATGATTCCAACAGAAGTTTCTCTTGGCTTATGTGCTGCGGGGTTTTCGTTATAGGAAGGCCTCAGCAAAAAAGGTAATGAAAACAGCAGCACCCATGCTGCTGCATGTAAAGCCACTGTAACCCATTTTTTTGAATACCATTTTGATCGCATGGCAGCAAGTTAGCAAGTATTAAGTAGTAAACTATGCTAGGGGGAAAATGCTGCGACGAAACGAATGTATTTATCGACCAAACTCAACTGAGGAGCCAATAATAAATACCAAACCACAAAGCAGCAAAGAAAAGAACGGCAAATACATCTTTTTTTATTTCTTAATAGGTTTCTTTTTATACACAAGCTGGTAAATTATCCACCCACCAAAACAGGTAATGGCAATCAATGCCTGGATGATACGATATGGCATGCAGAAAAATTAAAGAGGCAAGATAACTTCAGTTCATAAATTAAACAAGCAATTCTTAAAAATTTAATCATCAGCTTAATCCCACCACGTGCCCATTCACCACATCAATATGATAGGCTTGCGGTTCCTGAGATAATCCGGGCATACGCATCATTTCCACGCATACTGCCACTATAAAACCAGTACCGGTATTAATAATTAAATCATCCACAGTAATACTGAAATTATAATACACATGTACCTCTTCGGGCACATCTGTAAAGGAATATTGTGTTTTAGCAATGCAAACGGGCAAATGATTTAATCCATTGGCCAAACCAATTGAGCAGGTTGTTTTTCCATTACCTGCTTTAGTAGGTGTAATAGATGCAACAAGGATAAGTTTTTATTTTTGTATTTCCGTATTATCGCATACAGGCAAACTTATCTTGGCTTTATATTTTCCGTAAGGGATTAGTTGTGCTTCGCTAATACCAATAGAATCCGCTATATCATGTATGGAAGTAGTGGTTTCCTGTAATGCCGTTGTCATATTATACAGGTTTTTAGTGTGCCCAAAACTAATACCGGATAATTTACGGGGTAATGACTGATGTTTCCCGGCGGATGATTTCTTTCAATACCATAACTATTTAATAAATTGCCATATAAATTCTTTTATGAGTGGAAGATTAACAATAATACCACCCTACTTGCAAAAAGGCGATACGATTGGCATCACTTGTCCGGCGGGTTATATGACCAGAGAAAAAGCACAAACCTGTATTGATACTTTACAAAACTGGGGCTATGAAGTAATGATTGGGGATACATTAGGCAGCAACTCCGGTAATTATTTCAGCGGTACAGATGAGGAAAGGTTATATGAATTGCAAGCCATGCTGGATGATGATAACATTAAAGCCATCCTTTGCGGCAGAGGGGGTTATGGAGTGGGAAGGATTATTGAACAAATTGATTTCAGCACCTTTAAAAAAAAACCGAAATGGGTTATTGGGTTTAGTGATATAACTATTCTGCATTCGCATATTTATTCTAATTATAAAACAGCAACCCTTCATGCACCTATGGCCGCGGCTTTTAATGACGGTGGCGATACCAGTGAGTTTATTGCATCGCTCAAAAACGCTTTGGAAGGAAAGAAAATAAAATATCAAATTGCAGTACATGATTTTAACCGTAAGGGAGAAGCTATTGGAGAAGTGGTTGGTGGTAATTTGGCCTTACTGGCACATTGTACAGGTACATCAAGCGATATAAAAACTAAAGGAAAAATTTTATTTATTGAAGATGTGGGTGAATATCTCTACAATGTTGACCGTATGCTCTGCCAGCTTAAAAGAAGTGGTAAGTTAGATAAGCTTGCAGGATTGATCATTGGTGGTTTTACCGATATGAAAGATACAGAGCGACCCTTTGGTAAAACGGTTGAAGAAATTATAAAAGAGAGTATTGCAGCGTATGATTATCCCGTTTGTTTTAATTTCCCTGTAAGCCATGGTAAAGAAAATTTGGCATTGAAGATTGGTGTTGGGTATAAATTAAAGGTGGGGAAGAATAAAGTAATTTTAGAAGAATAGTTTTCTTTTTTAATTAATCGCCTTTTCCCAGTTGAAATATTTCTTCTACGGGTTTCCCAAAAAGTTTAGCCATCTTTAACGCCAGCACTGTGGAAGGGCAGTATTTATTACTTTCAATAGCATTGATGGTTTGCCGGGATACACCAATCTTGTCTGCCAGTTGTTGTTGTGTAATGTTTTTAATTGCTCGTTCTATCCGGATAGTATTCTTCATTTTTTATTCTTTATTACGCAGTTTATTTTTTAAAATAATTCCATGGAAAAGAATATTAAAGATCAGCAGGATCGTAAGCATATTATATACCATAACATCAAAAAAATCCCATCCATAAGCGATCCATGCAGCAATGATTAATAAAACATAATTGATTATTACTGCCCATTGAAGCGATTCCAGTCTGATTTTACTGATATACTCATCTTCATTTTTCTCCCTGGAAAAAGCCATCATCAATAAGCCGAGAATGACACCTGTTAAGGCCAGCTCATCACCATAATTATAATCTGCATGATTGGTTTTACCGGGAGGTAATAACATATTCAAAAAGGAAAAATAAAAATCATAATAAACAGCTCCAATTCCCAATGCAAGAGAAGGAACAAAAAGGATAAGACCAATCCACTTGAACTTTCGGGGAAGCAGCAAAGTTGATTTCATATTAGTAAAGTTTTCTTTACTTATTGACAAAATTATTTTACAAGTGAGTCTAACTTGCTGTGAAACAAGGAGAAATCATTCAAATCATTGTGGCTTCCTCCGTCTATGGTTACAAATTCATCCCCAGCTTTTAACAATGGTTTCAGTTTTATAGCATTACTGTATGGAATGATCCAGTCATCTGTACCGTGCAAAATAGTAACCCGAGTTTTAACCAGTGGCAGGTATTTATAAGTTGGCATTTTAAAATGCAGCATCATTTCTACCGGGTAAACCGGTAAATAATGTTTACCTAATTCCGTAAAACTATAATACGGGGTTTCTAAAATCAACTGTTGACAAGCATTCGCTGAAGCCAGCTGTGCAGCAATACCGGTGCCCATACTTTTTCCATATACAATAATCCGCTCGTCTGAAAAACGTATACGTGCCATTTGATATAATGCTTCAGCGTAACGATACAAGTCCTCTTCAGTAAACCTTCCTGTACTTTTTCCATAACCAGGGTAATCGATCATCCATACTTCATATCCCTGTTTGGTAAAGTTGACAGCATACTTTGCATACCAGCTAATATTTTTTTTGTTGCCGTGAAAATATAAAACCAGCCCTTTTACCGTATCACTGGTTGTAAATTCAATCACATTTAAATTGGAGATACTGTCAAGCCGCATATTAATATCTCTGTGCGGTTGTTTAAAATCGTATTTATAACCAGACTTAAGAGATACAGGATGAAACAATATTCTGTCCTGCAAAAAATAGAATGCTGTACCAATAAGTACATAGGTTACCAGTAAAATTTTTACCCACTTAACAAATCTTTTTTTCATTAGTCGTATTTCAAAATATCACGAATGAAATTATGATATTCAGGATAAGAGGGAAGATTGTTATGTCCGCCTCCCTGTATCCTGATGAGTGTAATTAGTCTGGGATTAGAGTGTTGTAATTTTTCGCTGTGTTTAATTGGAATTAACCAATCTTTTGTACCATGCAGAATGTATACGGGACATCTTACATTTTTAATCCACCTGTCAGCAGTTCACTGTACACAAACTGCATATCACTTAATAACTTTTGCTCTGTTCTTTTCCCTGTACTTTTTCCAAAGCCACGGTAATCTACCAGTACCACATCATAATCATAACGATAAAAATCTCTGGCATACTTGGCCCAACCCTTTATACTTCTTGTGTTGCCATGAAAATAAAGGATCAGTCCTTTGGGATTATTCCGAAAGAAATGCAACCCATTTATTCTAACCCCCGGCTCCACATCAAAAAAATATTCTTCAAAAGGAGCATCATACTTAAACTCAAAATCCTGTTTTAGTTTTTCCGGTTTAAAAATAAATTTCTCCTGTATAAAGTAGGCAATGATGGAGAGAATAATAATTGCAGCGATAATATAAAGGATAAATGAGGGCAATTTAGTCTGGAGTTAAGAGTTAGGAGTTAATAATGTCTAAGGTAACTAACTATCTTTATAAATTAAATTTATACAAACTGTCAACTGTCAATCATCTTCTTCCACGCCTCCATACCTCCGGATAAGTTAATGAGATTTGTGAAGCCATATTTATCTGATAAACGCTGGATAGCTATTTTACTTCGTACACCCATTTTGCAATAGAGAACCACCGGCTTATCTTTTGGAATATCACTTACGTGGCTCATAATATCCGGCAGGGGAATTAATGTACCGCCAATATTGAATGCTTCATGTTCATATTGTTCCCGCACATCAATCAGTACTATTTCTTCTTTCTTGCGGAGTTTTTGCTGTAATTCTATTGGGGAAATTTGCTGCATTAGTAGGATTAGTAATTATTTTAACTGCAAAGTTGACTTTGCGGAAAGGTTTTGCAGTAACCACTTTATATTACTCTTCATCCTGATACAGTCGCTTTAATTTAATAGCGGTAACCGGTGCTACTACAAGTGGGAATTTTTCTGTCAATACATTGCTCTGGTCCAGACCAAAACCCCGTTCTTCACTCAGGCTCCATTTCTTAAGCAGGAAATAGATCCGCATAATTACTCTTTCCCAGAAAGGCAATTCATTATCCTGGCTCAGGTATTTTTCCAATACTACAAACTGGAAATCGCCCACTACATTATTACGCTGCAAACTCTCGTACCGGCTGGTGATGTTTACTTCTTTGTTTTGTACCATTTCTTCCACCACTTTACGGAACATTAAATTGATCCTTGGTTGTATACGGAAACCTAAACGGAATTCCGTTCCAGGCGGACAAATTCCACGTAACGGTTTTTGATCTTACGGCTCCTGTACCATACATACATAATTAAAAAAAGTGCCCCCCCCACCAGTAAAGTGACATAACCACCATGGGTAAACTTGCGCAGGTTAGCAACTAAAAAAGAACTTTCTATTATGATATATACACCTAAGAACAAATACACCCAAATGGTAGCGGCACGGTGCAATACAAGATAATTCGCAAACAGAACAGTAGTAGCCAGCATACACAATGTTATTGCCAACCCATAAGCTGCACCCATATTACCGGACGATTTGAAGTACAGTACAATGCCTACACAACCAAAAAACAAAAGGAGATTAATGCCGGGAATAAATAACTGCCCCCGCTCTTCCGTTGGGTAATTAATTTTTAATCTTGGCCATAAGTTCAAACGCATGGCTTCGGCCACCAGGGTAAATGAACCGCTAATCAATGCCTGGCTTGCAATGATAGCAGCTAATGTTGCTATAGCAATTCCTATTACAAGAAACCAAGATGGCATGATGCTGTAAAAAACACTCTCTAAAAGAACAGCATGCGGATGCTGCGCTACAAAAGTTGCTGACTTTAGCAAATCTTCCGTAGCAAATATTTCTCCTTTATGCTGTAATAATAGCCCCCAAAACCGCCAGCATCAAAAACCAAACACTCATGATAGGACCAAATAGTTTACCAATGCTGGCTGTACCAAACTGTTGCAATAAAAACAATAACAGTAGAATGGCAATTACGATGATAATAATTGTTTGCTGACTCAGGACGTGTTCTTTAAAATAAGGCATCACTTTTAACCCCTCTACGGCAGAAGCTACAGAAATTGGTGGCGTTATCATACCATCTGCCAGCAGAGCGGCACCACCCAGCATTGCTGCTTTTACCAGCCATTTACGGCGGCGTTTTACTAATGTGTATAAAGCAAATATTCCACCTTCACCACGGTTATCCGCTTTTAACGTAAGCAAGAC
>JACPOD010000051.1 GCA_016185185.1 Sphingobacteriales bacterium
AATAGCGATGGTGAACGGAATTTTGGATGGTGGCAGGCAGGACTTATCATCACAGACCATAAATTCTACTTCGCCGCTTACCGATGTTTTTGCTTTTGCTTTTAAGGTAATCACTTGTATAAACTCCACTTTATCCTTATAATATTTTGAATTGCTTTGTGTGGCTTTATCATATTCAGCAATCAGCTTACCGCTTTCTTTTATTTTGCCACTCATTGCCACCAACGGATTTTTATTAAATTTTACTGTAGTAGGTAATGCAATAGCGTCAGCATCTAAATTCTGGCTGTATAAATGCCATCCTCCCTGGATTGCTGCAGTTAAGTGCAGCTCATATTTTTTATCAGAAATTTTTTTGGCAGTATACGTCCAGCTAACCTTTGTTTTTGACTGTGCCATAACAGGCACAGCAACAAACAGAGTGAGCAGCATTGTAAAAAATTGTTTCATCAATTGTATTTCGTTTTAAGGTGCAATTTTAAATCCAAATCACCCGGGACTTGGCAATCTTAGCGACAAAACTAATCAGGCAGATCGTTTTATTATGCTAACTCCGGCTCTTTTACCAGTTCAAGGTTTTTAATTAACAAAGTCTTAAATACTTTGCGTCCGTGCATATTCCCTAACACTTCGCTACAGGCCCTTTCCGGATGAGGCATCATACCAAAAACATTACGGCTGACATTGCAAATACCCGCAATATTATCGGTAGTACCATTTGGGTTTGCCCCGGCAGTAATGTTTCCTTCTGCATCGCAATAACGGTAAATAATTTGATTGTTTTCTTCCAGTTGTTTTAAGGTGGGTTCGTCGGCGTAATATCTTCCCTCGCCATGAGCTATAGGTACCATCAATGCTTCACCATCTTCACCTTTTATAAACACATTTTTACACACAAATTTTAAATTGGCATTTCGCAATAAAGCACCGGGCAGCAATCCAGCTTCGCACAAAACCTGGAACCCATTACATACACCCAGCACTTTACCCCCTTTATTGGCAAATTCAATTACAGCCTGCATTAATGGACTAAACCTTGCAATAGCCCCGCAACGCAAATAATCACCATAAGAGAAGCCGCCGGGCAATACAATACAATCATCAATGGTAAAACCAGCTAATACTTTATCCTTATGCCACAGCATCACTACTTCCTGGTTAAGGTCGTGTTTCAAGGCATCATACATGTCTCTGTCGCAATTAGAACCGGGAAATACAACTACGCCAAACTTCATAATTTAGGATTGAAGCCCAAAATTAAAAAATCGGCAGCAAATGGCCTAAGTGATTTATCGATTGCGCAGAATATTACAGAAAAAAAGCTGCAACGATAAAAGCAATCATTATCCAATGAAGGTAATTGGCAAAAGCAAAACGTTTTGGATAAAAATAAGCTGCTGCATGAAATGCTGATAAAGGCACAGCACACAATATCCAGTAAGAATATGTGGAAACAGGGTTAATAAAAGGAATAAAAAAGGCAATTACCAGGTAAAAACTCATTAATGCCCAGCTCTTTCGAACCTGTATCAACATACGCCCCGTATTAAACTGAATATAATACATGCCCACAATAAGTGGGAATATTAATAGAATTGTCCTGAGCCAGAACAATGCATTAAAATGAATTTTAGGATAGCTAAATGAAAGTGCGGGAAATAATGCAGAAAAATGAAGTTTATCGGTAAGAAATAAATAAACAAATAAAAAGTAATACGGCGTTAATACACCCAGCAAGGCAACAATCCATTCCGTGATATTAAAGCGGCGGAATACCAATAATGCCACAATTAACAATACCAGTAACAATAATGAGGAGGGATAAAAAAAAGATGAAATACCCAATCCCAATCCAATATTAAACAATAATGTTTTTGCTGCCGGGTTATGATATAGTGAAACCATTCGTGGCCAGGCCCAAACCATAACCGTATTAATAATTAATGCTGATGATAAATAGTTCCAGTCGGGAACCAATGACGTTACCAACAAATACGCCATGGCCACCAGGTAAGTAGGAGAACTCATTAACCGTTGCTCATTTAGTAACCTGTTAACGGTTAAAGACTGGGTAAGCAATAACAAAAAAGCAATAAATGAATAAATTAAAGGAAACCCCGAACCAGACTTTTGTAAATACTGTATTAATTCATGATATAAAAAGCCATCGGTTGGTTCTGCTTCGGGAATATGCGGATGCAGCAGGTACGGGAGTTTTATCAGCAACCCGTAAATGAATAATAAAAAAGCATTTGCTGCATTGTTATCTCTGTAAATATTTACCAAAGCAAACTTAATTTGGTGCAAACCAAATTAAAGTAACGCAACCTTCCAAAAGAAAGCGGAAAAAAGATCAGGAAAAATCAATTTTAGCAAAAGTGATCGAGTTTCTATAAATACAGGGAGCGATCATTTGCTTGCCGCTAACCTGTTTTCCTAAACGGATCAGGATATCAAACCCCCTGTCCATACTCTTTAAAGGCGGGATCCTTGTTATTTTACCATCCGGACTTATAGATTGTGAAGTAAGCAGGGGAGTACGTCTTTGCCATTCGTTAAACAAGAAATTAATTTCTCCACCGGTATTCATTAACTGATAGGACAAAAGATTGTCGGTATCATCGTCAAACTGGCTTTTATTAATGAGGTTACTCCATTGCAGTTTACCGGTATTATCTACAGAAAGTACCATTATATTATCAGCATAATATCGAACAGACTGAAAGGTGTTGTACCGGTTATAACCCCATCCCCAGTTATTCCAGTGACTTAATGAATAATAATCGTAAGGAGTAATAAACGGATTGCCCCACAAATAATCCCATCTGTTCCAGGTATTACCACGGGAGCTGGTATAATTACTTTCGCTTGTGAGCACAAAACCGCCATCTCCTTTGATGATTATATGTTTTATAAAATAATCATTAAATGCCATTTTAAAATTGGCATCGCCTTTTGCCTGCCGTCTTAATTCATCTGTAAATACGATAGTGGATGTGTGAACCTCGGATGTCTTACCCCAATCTGCTGAAGCAGTATATAAACCTTCAATATTTCCCCGTTTACTTCCTGTATAAAATGACGTTACCAGGAAACGTTTATTATAATTATCTACTTTTAACCGCACTTCATCCAGGTAAATATTTTTATAAGGCAACTCATTAACAACAGGTTGCTCTGTATCCAGTGTTTTTATTACCAGCCAGCATTTTGTAATATTATCCCGGTTATTCCCCCGATGGCTATGTACAAAAGCAAAATCGCCACCATTGCTTACAGCAAAATCGTTAATAATATCCTCCCGTTCATCCAGGATATATCTCCAACGACTTTTAGTCTGAAGCTGAAATTGTGGATCAAATAAAATGGTAGTGATGGAAAGGTTACCCTTATTTTTTCCTTTAATCTTAATTACCATTATCTTTTGCTTATCCTCGCTTGCTACTGTGGTATAAACTTTATTATCGCCAAAAACTCCAATTTGTGTTGTATCCAGTTCAATGGGTTCCCCCATTTTTTTACCATCTGCACCTATTTTAGCTCCCATACAATAAATTACCCCTCTCTTTTGGTATTGATATATCAGCAGGCTATAATCAGCATAGGATACAAAATCTTCATTAATGGTTTTATCGGGCATAAAATCCAGCTGTTCTTTTGCCTTTTGCTTCATATCATTATCAAATACTGTTATGTAATGATTGCTGCGGTAGTTTTTATATACCAGGAAATTCCCTTTCATTTTTCCCAGGATCTCAAATTGCATCTGGCGAAAATCTTCATGATCAGGTTCTGCATACACTACTTTTTGCGCTATTACTAAAGAGGAACTGGTTAGTGACGCCAGACAAAAAACAAGCAGACGGCTGATTAAACTTTTCATATAAAAACATTCTTTTGTAAATGTAATTCTTACTATGAAATTACTAAGAGACTATTTTATGAGTGAACAAATACTTCAATGAGATGTTAAATTTTGCAGATTTACATAATCCGTACTTTTAACCACCAAAATTATGCCCATAGTACTAATAACCGGAGGTAGCGGACTGGTAGGAAAAGCTTTAACCAATTATTTGCTAAAGCGCAACCACACCGTTATAATTATGAGCCGCTCCGTAAAGAATTCTTTTTTACAGTTAAAAGAGAACGCCGTTAATTACGCCGGTTGGGACACAGACGCTCAATCAATGGATATTGCTGCTTTAAAAGAAGCAGATTATATCATTAACCTGGCCGGTGCCGGTGTAGCAGATAAACGCTGGACCAGGGCAAGAAAAAAAGAAATTCAGTTTAGTCGTGTCAGCAGCGGACAATTAATCACCAAAAGTTTAAAAGAAATTCCCAATAAAGTTAAAGCGGTGATTAATGCATCGGCCATTGGCTGGTATGGAGCTGACCCAGGCATTCCGAATGACAAACCATTTGTTGAAACGGATAAAGCTGATACGCAATTTTTAGGTGAGACTTGTAAACTGTGGGAAGAAAGTGTGGAAGGAATAACGGCTTTAAATATTCCGTTAATCAAATTGAGAATTGGAATTGTGTTGAGCAATGAAGGTGGTGCATTGAAAGAATTTAAAAAACCACTGCAGTTTGGGATGGCCGCTATTTTAGGTAATGGCAATCAAATGATAAGCTGGATTCATATTGGCGATTTATGCCGGATGATTGAGTATGCCATGCTACATGAAAAGACAGAGGGTGTGTACAATGCAGTAGCACCAAAACCGGTCAATAACAAAACGCTTACAGTAGAATTGGCAAAGAGAATAAAACGCAAATTTTATATTTCTGCATATGTTCCTGCATTTGTATTAAAAGTGGTGCTGGGCGAAATGAGTATTGAAGTGCTTAAAAGTACAACAGTAAGTTGTAAAAAAATTCAGGATGCCGGGTTTACATTTTTATATCCTTCTATCGATGCGGCCCTGGATGATTTATGCAGCAGGTAAATGTTTATCATGCCCAATACTGGAGAAATCGCCTAAGATAGCTTTACCATTTTTATCAAAGCTGAGACGATGAAGCTTCAATGCATCAATATCCTTTTGCAGCACTTTTCTTTTATATGGGTTGATAGTTCCGCCGGGAGCTAATGGTTCTGCTGTAGCATCGTATTGAAAATGCGGGTCGCAAATTGTTCCTCTCGGATACATAATGCCGGGTTGCCCCTCTCCTCTTATATCTAATAATTCAGGATGTTTTAAACCAATGGTATGACCGTATTCATGAGCAGCAGTAGTTGAGTTGTTCAACAAATTATCCAGCTTGAAATAGCCGGTGTTGCAGGGAATATCATCCACAAACGAAATGTGCACATTTGAAAATTCT
>JACPOD010000052.1 GCA_016185185.1 Sphingobacteriales bacterium
CCAATTATTATGGCATTACAGTAGCAAATGGCATGGTTGGAATTGTATCCTCTCCCGAACCCTTTAAAGTAAAAGATGTAGTACTGGCAGGAGCATATGATCTCTACGGCCGGGGCAGGGTAAGCAATTTTTTAAGGAGTTTTAATTTGCTTAATTCTTATGTAGAAGTAGATGGAAGAAGAATTGATAAAGGAAATGTAAGTAATATGAAGCAGGAACTCGATATGCGTCATGCCAATTTCACAACTTCTTTTGATATGACGGATAAAGCCCATATTAGTTATACTTATTATTCACTCCGTCATTTACCATTTACGGTGCTGATGGACATAACGGTTAAAGCTGCCAAAGATATTACCATCACCGGCGCCAGTGTAATGGAAGCACCGGATGCATTAAAAGATGTACAGAATTATTATAACGAAATTGACCGTCCGCACACTACAATCAGTTTGCTCACCTCTTCTGCTAAAAGTCCCACAGGTAAATTACTGATGTGTGCCTCCAATACATTTATGTTTAGTGAAGCACATGGCAGCGAACCAAGAGTGATTCATGAAATGTGGGATAACAATATGCATTTGGTAAAATTTACCCGTAAAATAAAAGCAGGAGAAACTTATCGCTATTCTATTGTTGGATCATCCATTACATCAGCACATCATGATGACCCATTGAATGAAGCGGAAAGGATGACGATCTATGCCAAGCTGCAGGGCAGAGACCGGTTGATTGAATTTCACAATAAAGCATGGGACGAATTGTGGAAGAGCGATATTATTATTGAAGGCGATGCACAAAGCCAGCAGGATGTGCACAGCATGTTGTATCATTTATATTCTTTTGTAAGAGAAGGCACTGCTCTGTCCCCTTCTCCAATGGGGTTAAGCGGATTGGGGTATAATGGTCATGTGTTTTGGGATACAGAATTATGGATGTATCCTGCCATTTTGGTGTTACATCCTGAAATGGCTAAGAGTATGGTTGAATACCGCTATCAACGATTAGAAGCAGCCAAACGAAACGCTTTCAACCGTGGGTATAAAGGCGCCATGTATCCTTGGGAAAGTGCAGAGACAGGAGTGGAAGAAACACCCGTATGGGCATTGAGTGGCCCCTTTGAACATCACATCACTGCCTGCGTAGGAATTGCTGCGTGGAATTATTATTGTGTAACACAGGATAAACTATGGTTGAAAGAAAAAGGCTGGCCTGTATTATCTGCAACGGCCGACTTTTGGGCCAGTCGTGTAGAAAGAAACGGCCCCGGAAAATTTGATATTAAAAATGTAGTAGCATCGGATGAATGGGCAGAAAATGTAGATAATGATGCCTTCACTAATGCTGCGGCAAAAGCCAATTTGCAATATGCTACGGAAGCAGCAAAAATTTTAGGATTAACAGCAGATGCGGACTGGATGAATGTATCTGATAATATCCCCATTTTAAAATTACCTGATGGTACTACTAGGGAGCATGCTATGTATAAAGATTCGGGAATAAAGCAGGCCGATGTAAATTTATTGGCCTATCCGTTAAAAGAAATAACGGATCCCAAACAAATTAAAAAAGATTTAGAATTTTATGAAGTTCGTGTACCAACAGAAGGTACACCGGCCATGACGCAGGCTGTATTTGCATTATTATATTCAAGATTGGGGGATGGTGATAAAGCGTACCACTGGTTTAAAGATGCATATGTTCCTAATTTAAATCCCCCACTACGGGTAATAGCAGAAACAAAGGGAGGAACCAATCCTTATTTCTCAACCGGCGCCGGTGGTATTATTCAGGCCATGCTAATGGGTTTTGGAGGTCTTGATATTACTTCTAAAGGAATTGTACAGGTAAAATCAAAGCTTCCATCAAACTGGAAAAGCCTGACACTAACAGGTGTTGGTACAGAGAGGAAAACTTTCGTAATAAAGTAGGTGTTTACGCAGCTTTTCAGCAAATTATTTTATCTTACACACGTAATAAAACTGCTTTGAGGAAGATTCTTTCGATACTTATTTTGCTACTGCTTGCATTTAACTGGTTTGGATACCGGTTAATGTTTAACTATCTGCAGCAAAGTAAAGACAGCCAGCTCGAAGCAAAGTTTGATAATAACTCCTACGACGAATCTCAATTAATTGAAATAAGGGTTCCGCTTAACATGCCTTATCAGAATAACTGGTCAGGTTTTGAGCGTTATGATGGCGAAGTAACAGTTAAAGGCGTTTTATATAAATATGTAAAACGTAAAGTGGAAAATAACCAGCTAGTATTGTTATGTTATCCCAACAGCGATAAAATGCATTTACTGAATGCCAGGGATGAATTCTTCAAACTGGCAAACGATTTTCAGCAACATAACGAAAGTAAAAAACCAACAGCTCCCAATACACAGGGGTTTAAAAACCTGCTTACTGAATATGTGCAGCAGGACAATAATTGGCAGCTGAGTTCTTTTGAAATCTCAAAGAAGTTATATATCGAGTGTAATTTACTCCGTATCCGGGAAGGCTACCCCTCAACTCCCGAACAACCTCCAAAAATTTAAGGGGGTCTCAACGTTTCAGCAAAAGAAAAGAATTTAAGTTTATTTATTTTTCAATTTAGAAAACATTACAATGAAGAATTTATTAGCCATTACCGGGTTGTGCCTGGTTATGTTTTCCTGCAATACAAAAAAAGATTACCAGAAATATTCAAATGATCCGCTACTTTTTTCCAATACCGTACATGAACTGAATACTGTAGTAATGGGTAATAATTTTCCACCCATTATAGCCTCCCGTAATTATATGTATGCATCTGTTGCGGCATATGAAGTGATAGCAAACGGTTACCCTGAAAAGTACATTTCATTAGGCGGGCAATTACATGGATTAGATAATGTACCCAAACCAGAAGCAGGGAAAAAAGTAAATATTGAGTTCGCTTCTATCCTGGCTTATTGCAAACTCGGAGAAGCAGTAACATTTCCGGAAGGAAGTATGCAGCAATACGTGGATAGTTTAAAAACATTAATGACTGATCATGGAATGTCTTCGGATGAATTAAAAAACACTATTGCTTATGCGGATGCTGTTTCAACAGTAATATTAAAATGGAGTAAGAAAGATAACTATGCAGAAACCAGAACCTATCCCAAGTATGCGGTAATTGATACACCCGGACGCTGGGTGCCAACCCCACCTATGTATGCACAGGCAATGGAACCGCATTGGCGTTTAATTAGAACATTGGTTA
Source organism: Sphingobacteriales bacterium (assembly GCA_016185185.1). Classification (GTDB taxonomy): domain Bacteria; phylum Bacteroidota; class Bacteroidia; order Chitinophagales; family Chitinophagaceae; genus AWTP1-9. The sequence continues at coordinate 3,238 of JACPOD010000052.1, forward strand.
TAGATAGCGCCAATCAATTTACACCGCCGCCGCCGCCGCCTTTTAATATGAAGGATAAGAACTCCTTATATTATAAAGAAGTAATGTTAATTAAAAATGCAGTAGATAGTTTAAATGATGAGCAAAAGCATATTGCTAATTTCTGGGATGATAATCCATTTAAATTAAATGTAAGCGGTCATGTGATGTTTGGTACCAAAAAATTCTCACCTCCAGGTCACTGGATGAGTATTGTGGGTATCGCTGCTAAAAAAGCAAATTTTGATTTTGTCTCCACCGTATATGCATACGCTATTACTGCTATCACTCAATTTGATTCATTTATACATTGCTGGGATGAAAAATACCGTTCTAATTATGCGAGACCCGAAACAGTGATTAATAAATATGTCAGTGCCGAATGGCGACCCTTACTTCAAACACCGCCTTTTCCGGAATACACTTGTGGTCACTCCACGGTCTCTGCATCAAATGCAGAAGCACTGACGGCAGTATTTGGAGATAATTTTGCTTATACAGACACTTCAGAACTGGAATTTGGAATTCCCAGTCGTTCTTATAAATCATTCAGAGATGCCGCAATAGAAAATAACTGGGCACGTTTTTACGGCGGAATCCATTTCCATCACTCCTGTATAATCAGTACTGAATACGGTAAAAAAGTAGGGGACTTTATAATCAACAAAATTAAAATGAAGAAATCGTAGATTTTTCAGAAACCAACTAACTATTAGCAAACATGAAAAAAATATTTTTATATATTTCGATATTTTTAATTGCTGCCGAAAAAATTGATGCACAGGGCTGCGTAGCCATTCGTGGTACAGGTATGTCAAACTGTATGCATCGTGCCGATAGCAGCAATAAGGGCGGATGGTCCCTGAATTTGAATTACCGTTACTTCCGTTCTTTTCGCCATTTTGTAGGAACAGTAGAACAAAAACAAAGAGTAGAACAGGGAACAGAAGTAATTAACTATACCAATACAATCGATATCTCCGTTACAAAAACGATTGATCGGTTCTGGTCATTTTCTTTAGATGTTCCTGTTTTATCAAATGGCCGGTCTTCGTTGTATGAACACGGAGGTAAATCAAGGCACAGCACTCATTCATTTGGATTGGGTGATATCCGTTTTACTGCTTACCGCTGGTTGATTGACCCCGCTAAAGCAGTTAAAGGAAATATACAGGCTGGTTTAGGAATTAAATTACCTACAGGTGATTATAAATACCAGGACTTCTTTTATGTAAATGACAGTACTAATATTTTAGGCCCGGTAGACCAATCAATTCAATTAGGTGACGGTGGACTTGGGTTTTCAACTGAATTAAACGGGTATTATAATTTTTCATACCGGTTAAGTGCTTACGGTAATTTTTATTATCTCTTTAATCCACGTGAACAAAACGGTACTTCTACTTCCAGGGGTAGTGCCCCCTCCGCTACCTCTATTCGATATGGCAGCAGCACTATGAGTGTACCCGATCAAATGTTATTGCGTGGTGGTGCAAGCTATAAGTTTGGCAATTTTAATGCTGCAGCAGGAATTCGTTACGAACGTTTACCGGCACATGATTTAATTGGTGGCAGCAGTGGTTTCCGCAGGCCAGGCTGGATATTATCGGCTGAACCCGGACTTTCTTACCAGTTTAAAAAGTTTAATGCATATGCAGCAGTGCCAGTAGCATTAAAACGCAGCCGTATTCAAAGCGTTCCAGACAGAGTAAGAACACAAATTACCAAAGTGTATGCACAAGGCGATGCAGCGTTTGCTGATTACAGCATTAATGTTGGCTTTACTTACAAGCTCTAAACAGGTTTATTTTATTAATTAAAATTTTTCAGCGATGAAATTATTATTCAGGTATCCCGTCATGGGCAGGATACCTATTATCTGTATATTATTATCATTATTATCCATTACTGCAATGGCACAAACCGATGCAGATGCCATTATGATGGAAAAGAATAATTTTTGTACCGGCATCTTGTATAATTACAGCAGCTGGAAAAATTATTGGGAAGGAACATTTAAGAGAGATAATGCCAACCTTGGTACAGTATCTACACAAATGATTGGTGTGATGGGTAACTATGGAATCAGCGATAAACTGAATGTATTGTTTAGTATTCCTTATGTAGCCAACAAAGTTTCAGCCGGACAGTTACATAAAATGAATGGTGTACAAGATCTTTCTTTATGGGTAAAATACATGCCTTTTGAGAAAAAGGTTGGTCCGGGTACATTATCGTTATATGGTGTGGCAGGTTACTCTTTCCCTGTTACGAATTATGTGGCAGATTTTTTACCAATGTCTATTGGCGTAAGAAGTAAAAATATTTCTATACGGGGGATTGTTGACTATCAGATCAAAAACTGGACAGCTACTGCTTCTGCCACTTATGTAAACAGGAGCAATATCACCATTGACCGTGTTTCATATTACACAACCGAAATGCATTATGCCAATGAAGTAAAAATGCCGGATGCCATGCAATTTCAATTTAGAACAGGATGGAGAAGTGACCGCTTTCTTGCCGAAGCTGTATTGAGTAACTGGACAACAATGAGTGGTTTCGACATTACAAAAAACAATATGCCTTTTCCCAGTAATAAAATGAACATGACTGCGGTAGGCGTAGGTGGTAAATACAATGTGAAAGCGGCAGATGGCTTATCCATTATTGGCGGTGGCAACTATACCATTGCCGGAAGAAATGTTGGACAGAGTACCAGCGTTTACGGAGGTGTTTTCTATATCATCTCTTTTACTCATAAAGCAAAAGAAAAACAAGAAAACACTAAAAAGTAATTGAGCATGAAAAAAATATTTTTCTATATAACAATTGTAATGACCGCAGTGATCATTCACTCGTGTAAGAAAGATCTGAACGAGGTTAATCTTTTTTTCCCTGCATTAAACCCTGCTAAGCTGGATGATAATGCCGGAACATGGAAACCTATTTTATTGAATGCACCGGATGAGTTTGCCGTTGCTGCACCTATTGCTACCAATGCACCTGATTATATTGCACAGATCAATGAAATAAAAAGCTGGCAGAACAAATTAACAGCTGCAGAAAAAAATACCGTGAAATACTGGAGTGCAGGTGCTGTATTACGCTGGAATGAAATAATGCGGGAACTGGTAGCAAAACATAACCTTCCTCCCTATCAAAATGCGGATGGTACGTATCCTGTTCCCAGTGCAGCTAATCCATTAGCATATCCACAGTTCCCATTTGCTAATCCGCCCTATGCAGCAAGAGCATACGCTTATGTAAGCGCAGCCATGTATGATGCATTGGTGGCCGCTTATCATTATAAAAAACTATGTAATAGGCCGGCGCCTTATAAAGTAGATGCAACGGTAAATGTGCTGATCCCTAAAAGTGATCTGCCTTCTTATCCATCGGAAGATGCAACGGTTATTGGTGTAGCAGAAGAATTGCTGAAGTTATTATTCCCGGGTGACCAGGATTTTATTCAGCAAAAAGCCGCAGAACATAAAAATGCAAGAATCATATCCGGGGCTAATGTTAGAAGCGATATTGATGCAGGCGAAGCACTAGGTAAAGCAGTAGCACAAAAATTTGTAACAAGAGCAAGAGGCGACAGGGCAGGTGCAGCAGTTGGTATTGCTAATGGAGTTGATTTATGGAAAGAGTTTGAAACTAATGCTGTAACAAAAGATGAAATACCATGGATAAGCCAGGAGTTTCCCAAGCGTCCGCCAATGTTGCCTTATTTTGGCAGGGTAAAAACATTTTTGTTTGATTCATTAACGATGGTTACACAAATTCGTCCGGCCGCACCCCCATCCACAAAGTCAGATCAATTTAAAAAAGAATTAGAAGAAGTTAAATACTACAGTGACAATTATGACAGGGAACGTTTTCGTATTGTAAGTTTTTGGGCAGATGGTGTTAATACCCCCACACCCCCCGGCCACTGGAATGCAATTGCGGCCGAAGCATTTGTAAAACAGAATTTCAGTGAGGTAAGATGGGCCCGTAATATGGCTTTGTTGAATATGGCCATGATGGATGCAGCCATTGTTTGCTGGGATGCCAAGTATACATATTTCAATCCCCGTCCATCACAGGTAGATCCATCTATTAAAACATATACCGGCTTACCCAATTTTCCATCCTACATATCCGGGCACTCCACATTTAGTGGTGCGGCGGCAACAATTTTAGGATATATTTTATCATCATCAGCAACTGATTTTACAAATATGGCAAAAGAAGCGTCTGTTTCCCGTTTATATGGAGCCATTCACTACCGGAGCGATATAGAAGTAGGGTTGGTTGTGGGAAATAAAGTAGGAACATATGCTGTGCAGCGGGCAAGTACGGATGGGGCGGGAAATTAAAAAAAGATTGAAGCAGAGAAGACAATATGTTTTCTCTCTTTTTTCATATTGGACTAATTAATGAGAGATGAATAATTGATAAACCTTAATTTTAAGGTTGAGTATATTCTTTAATAATATCCATGCAACAAAGCACATTAAAAAAACTTTCTGAAACACTGGGAATAAGTATCTCTACGGTATCCCGTGCCTTAAAAGACCATCCGGATATTTCCGAGTCTACCAAAAAAAAGGTAAAAGAACTGGCTGCCATGATGGATTATGAACCCAATCTCTTTGCCATTCAGTTAAGAACCAGGAAGAGTAATGTGCTGGGAGTGTTATTACCCACAGTTAATAATTTTTTTTATGATTCTTTTATTGCAGCGGTAGAAGAAGAAGCA
>JACPOD010000033.1 GCA_016185185.1 Sphingobacteriales bacterium
GGGAAATAATTGCTTAGTTTACTATTATCAACTACTTTGCTGTTATGTACTGGCTAAAGCTTTTTTTCTGGCTTTCGTTTAGCATACTCTTTTATGGGTTTGTAGGGTACATTATCTTTTTATGGATAGTAACACAATTAAAAAAACGATTTACAAAACTTGTTATCGCCGGATCGGATGATTTTGCAGAAGTGACATTTATTGTAGCTGCTTACAATGAAAAAGATATCATTGAACTAAAAATAATCAATACACTTTCGCTTGATTATCCTGAAGATAAATTACAAATACTCTTTATTACAGACGGTTCGGATGATGGCACTGAAGAAATAGTAAGAAAATACCCGCAGGTAAAACTAATGCACCAGCCGGAAAGGAAAGGCAAATCAGCTGCATTAAACAGGGCGATGAAATCTGTTGCAACTCCTTTCGTTGTTTTTAGCGATGCTAATTCATTGCTGAATAAAGAGGCCGTAACCCATCTTATTAAAAAATTTACCGGAAAACAAGTGGGGGGAGTTTCAGGAGAAAAGAAAATTGTACACAACAATATTAATAAACCAGGCCTTGGCGAAGGGTTTTACTGGAAGTACGAATCTTTTTTAAAAAACCTGGAATCACAATTTTATTCTTTGGTTGGTTCAGCCGGTGAATTGTTTTCCATCCGCACATCTTTATACCGGCCAATCCCGGTAACAATTTTGCTTGATGATTTTTATACGGCACTAAGTATAAATGAGCAGGGATATACTATAAAATATGCAAAAAATGCGGTGGCTTCGGAATTTCCATCCGCATCAATGAAAGAGGAGCAAAAAAGAAAGGTCCGTATTGCGGCCGGCTCATTCCAGGCAAGTTCAGTATTTACAGGTTTATTAAACATCTTAAAATTTCCTGCTTTTGCATTTCAGTTCTTTTCGCATAAAATTATTCGCTGGTTCCTTGCACCCGTTTGCATCATTATGCTTTTTATTTCAAATTATTTTCTTACCGGGTACGATCCGGTATATCTATGGATATGGTATGCTCAGTTACTTTTTTATTGCATGGCTTTAGCAGGATGGCTGTTTCAAAATTTAAAACAAATAATACCGGCTTTCTATTTTCCTTTTTATTTTCTTTTCATGAATTATTGTACTGTGTTGGGCTGGTTTCGTTATCTGTCAGGGAAACAAAATGTGCTTTGGGAAAAATCCGGAAGAGAGCTGCCTGCAGACAAAGCAACATATCAATAAGGCCTTTCCTTATTATCTCATAGTATATTTGTATAAAATCATTTATCAATTATTCTTCGTCCATATTAACGAATCCCATAGAGTATTTAAAAGGAGTTGGTCCGCAACGGGGCGATATGCTGCGTAAAGAACTGGGCATTTTTACTTTTAATGACCTGCTCAATCATTTTCCTTACCGGCATATTGATAAAACGCAGGTTGCTAAAATCAAAGACATTACTCCGCAAACAGAGTTTATACAAATTGCCGGAAGATTAGGTGGAGCAAGTGTGCAGGGGGAGCGTAAAGGAAAGCGTTTAACGGCTTATATTGAAGATGAAACGGGTGCCATTGAACTGGTGTGGTTCCAGGGTATAAATTGGGTGCAAAAAATATTGAAAGAAGGGGCAAGGTATTTAGTATATGGCAGGGTTAGTTTTTTTATAGGGCGTCCTCAAATTACGCACCCGGAAATTGAATTACTCGATGCAGAGGAAGCAAGAGGTAAGAATTTTCTGGAACCCGTTTATCCTGCTACAATTTGAACGGGTGGGAGATTTATTCAATGATTTTTATAATCATCATCTTCCGTTTGAGTTAACAAACGCACAAAAAAGAGTATTAAAGGAAATAAGAAAAGATACAGGCAGCGGCCGGCAAATGAACCGTCTCTTGCAGGGAGATGTAGGAAGTGGTAAAACAATTGTGGCATTACTGGCCATGTTGCTGGCAATTGATAACGGCTTTCAGTGTTGCATGATGGCACCAACGGAAATTTTGGCGCAACAGCATAATGAAAGTCTTGGTTCTTTACTTAAGGAGTTACCGGTGAATGTAAAATTGCTTACGGGTTCCACCAAATCAGCTGAAAGAAAAAAAATAATGATGGCTTTGGCAGAAGGGCAAATTAATATTTTAATTGGAACGCATGCGCTGATTGAAGATGAAGTTCAATTCAAAAATCTTGGTCTTGCAGTTATAGATGAGCAACACAGGTTTGGTGTGGAGCAGCGCAGTAAACTCTGGAAAAAAAATGAATTGCTGCCACATGTATTGGTAATGACTGCCACACCTATTCCAAGAACATTGGCTATGACGACGTATGGAGATCTGGATTATAGTGTGATGGATGAAATGCCACCGGGACGTAAACCTATAAAAACGGTGCACCGGTTTGACCGCAACCGTCCGCAGGTAATGGATTTTATTAAAGAAGAAATTGCAAAAGGCAGGCAGGCTTATATCATCTTTCCATTAATTGAGGAATCGGAAAAACTAAATTATGAAAACCTGATGAAGGGCTATGAAGAAGTAAAAGCTTTTTTCCCGGAACCTGCATATTGGATCAGTATGGTGCATGGAAAACAAACCCAACAGGTGAAAGAAGAAAATATGCGAAGATTTGTAACAGGCGATACACAAATAATGGTTTCAACAACTGTGATTGAAGTAGGGGTGAATGTTCCTAATGCTTCTGTTATGGTTATTGAAAGTGCAGAGAAATTCGGGCTATCTCAATTACACCAGTTAAGAGGAAGAGTAGGCAGGGGCAGTGAACAAAGTTTTTGCATTCTCTTAACAGGGTCCAAATTAACCAATGATGCCAGGGAGCGTTTGAAGATAATGACAGCTACCAATAATGGTTTTGAAATTGCAGAAAAAGATTTGGAACTCCGAGGTCCCGGTGAGATTGAAGGTACCAAACAGAGCGGAGTGCTCAATTTTAAATTGGCAAGTATCGCAGCTGATAAACATATTTTAGAAATCGCAAGGAATGAAGTAGAAAGCTTGTTAGAAAACGACCCCGAAATTAATTCGGCCGAAAATTTGCTGCTTAAGAACTACCTCTTGTCACAAAAAGGTAAAACTGTCTGGAGTAAAATTTCGTAGTAAATAAATACCATAAAAAGCTGATAAAATTGATTACATTGAGACAAAAGATTTACTTGTTAGCTACCAGAAAAATATGGATGTTGATCTTTGTGCTTTCCTCACCCGCTCTTTTTGCACAAACAGTTTCAAGTGTTCAGTATGTAGAAAATAAAGGACAATGGGATCCATCGGTTTTATACAAAGGTGATATTGGAAACGGTTCTTTTTATATTCAAAAAAAAGGGTTTTCAGTTTTAATGCATAACCCGCAGGATTTTGAAGCGATTCATCAACACGGTCATAAAGATACATCTTCTGTTTCCGCATTACGAAAAGAAAGTCCCCGCCTCCGTTCTCATTTATATAAAGTTTCTTTTGAAAACGCCAATGAAACTATTCAATTGATACCAGATAAGGTATTGCCGAATTATAATAATTATTTTATTGGAAATGACCCTTCTAAATGGGCCGGCAATTGCCGCATCTACCTTGGCATTACTGCCAAAAATGTTTATGATGGTGTGGATGCCCGCTATTATTCCGAAGCAGGTCAGTTAAAGTATGATTTGGTAGTTGCTCCCGGAACGGATGTTAAGAAAATAAAAATGCGTTATGAGGGTGTTGAAAATATAAACATCCGGAACAAGCAACTTATCATCCCAACTTCAGTTGGTGAAGCAAAAGAACTATATCCTTACTCTTACCAGTTTTCAAATAATACCAAGCAATCGGTAGATTGCCAGTTTACTGTAAAAGGAAATGTGGTAAGTTTTGATGTAAAGAACTACGCAGCAGATGTTCCTTTAATAATTGATCCCACCATTGTATTCGCTACATTGAGCGGTAGCCGTGCCGATAATTGGGGAATGTCAGCCACATATGGACCTGATGGTTCTTTCTTTGGAGGAAGTATTGCTTTAGCAAGCGGGTTTATAATAACACCAGGGGCTTACGATAATCACTTTGAAGGCGGTAGTGGCAACCCTCCCTGTGATATGGCGATAATGAAATTTTCACCTACAGGAAATACGTTGGTTTGGGCAACCTATATTGGAGGCTCAGGAAGTGAATTCCCGCACAGTTTAGTAGCCGATGCACAGGGTAATTTAATAATTGCCGGAAGAACAAATTCGCCTGCTGTTACAAATGCAAGTGGTGTTGCTTATCCGGTGACCGGTACATTTGGAACATTGGGAACTACAGATATTGTTGTTACTAAATTAAACGCCAGTGGGTCTGCCTTAATTGGATCAATGCGTATTGGAGGAGATCAAATTGATGGTGCTAATATTGAAGAGCTTTTACAAACTGCCAATTCATTAAAACAAAATTATGGCGATAACTCACGCAGTGAAGTCATCTTAGATGGAAATGGAAATATTTTATTAGCCTCAAATACTCATTCAACCAACTTTCCTGTAAAAGGTGGTTTTCAAAACTCACTGGCAGGCGAGCAAGATGGAGTGATAATAAAATTAAACAATACTGCAAACGCAGTTATATGGAGTACATATTTTGGTGGAACAGCAGATGATGCAACTTATGTACTCGCTATTGACCCTATCACAAAAAAAATATATGCTGCAGGTGGTACCGGAAGCGCAACTTTGCCAGGGGTTGTTGGCGGTGTTTTTCAAAGCTCAAATCTTGGAGGAATTGCCGATGGATTTATTACTTCAATGGTAGATAATGGCGCCTCAGTTACGATGGATAAAACAACCTTTTTAGGCACAACTGGTATAGACCAAGTTTATGGCGTACAGTTTGACGATAAAGGTTTCCCCTATGTTATGGGGCAAACAACTGGTAGCTGGCCGATTAAAAATGCAACATATAGCGTATCAAATTCACGGCAGTTTATAACCAAACTCCAGCCCGACTTATCCACCACAGTTTATTCAACCTGCTTTGGTACTTCTGGTGCAACAGCTCCCAATATTTCTCCGGTTGCTTTTTTAGTGGATAAATGTGAAAACGTTTATGTTTCTGGCTGGGGTGGTGCCGCAGCAAGGAAGGAGGTATTTTTTAGTGCTGGTACAATAGGATTACCCGTCACACCTGATGCTTTTCAGAAAACTACTGATGGTAGTGACTTTTACTTTTTTATATTACAAAAAAATGCTGCTTCACAATTGTTTGGCAGCTTCTTTGGAGAATTTGGAAGTGGTGGTAGTTTTGGCGAACATGTTGATGGGGGTACCAGTCGTTTCGACCGGCAGGGCATAATTTACCAGGGAATCTGTGCAAATTGTGGGGGTAGTCCTAAAGCAGTATGGCCTGCAACATTTGGATCCTGGTCAACTGTAAATGGAACAACAGATGGATGTAATTACGGTGCGTTAAAAATAGCAATGAATTTTTCGGGGGTTGAAGTTGGATTAAAAGCTGTTGGTGCAAAACAATTGACTTTCTGTTTACCCGCTACTGTTGAATTTGCAGATACATTAAAACTGGCAAAGCAATATATATGGGATTACGGGGATGGATCAAAAAAAGATACTACAACGTCAAATAGTATTCAGCATACCTATAATCAAATTGGTTTTTTTAATATTAAACTAATAGGTATTGATACGAATACCTGTAATGAAAGAGATTCTGCTTTCTTAAGGATTCGGGTAACAACAGACTCTGTTAAACTGGGCTTTACGTATAAAAGACAGGATCCCTGTACCAGTCTTACTTTTGATTTTACAAACACCTCATCGGTACAACCACCCACTCCGCCACCCGGTCCAAAATCTTTTGTTTGGATTTGGAACGATGGCTCACCTGCAGATACATCTTTCAATGCTACACATACATTTCCGGGTCCGGGTACATATGATGTACAATTATTGCTGATAGATTCAAATTATTGTAATGCATATGAAACATTTAAAGCTGTCAACTTTTCTGTTGCTTCAATCATTAAAGCGGATTTTGATGTAACCCCGGCTTGTATTGGGCAACCTGTAATAATTAATGATAAATCAGTTGGTGCCGCCACTTATTTATGGGATTTTGGTGATGGCACTACTTCTACTGACAGTAAGCCGGTACATACTTATGATGCAGTGGGTACTTATACCATCACATTAACGATCAATAATCCCAATTCCTGTAACCTGCAGGATGTAATTACAAAAACAGTAACAGTAAATCCTGTGCCAACAGCTGCGTTTTCTTTTACACCTAATCCTTCTAAAGATAATACACCCACTACCTTTATAAATAATTCTTCACCAGATGCAATAAGGTATGAATGGGACTTTGGCGATGGTAAAACTTCAACAGAAAAGAACCCCCAGCATCAATACAGGGCAACAAATATTTATAATGTTTGTTTAAAAGCATTTAACAGCTTTGGTTGTTATGATTCTGTATGTATTCCTGTAGAAGCAAAAGTTATTATAGGGGTGGTGGTTCCCAATGCTTTTACACCTAATAATGATGGTAAAAATGATGTGCTGCTGGTAAAAGCATTTGGAGTTAGTAAAATGACTTTCAGGATTTATAACAGGCAGGGGCAAAAAGTATTTGAATCAGCTGATTTAGATTCAGGGTGGGATGGCAGATACAAAGGAGTACTGCAACCAACCGATGCGTATGCCTATACACTTGATATAGAATTTTATGATGGTAAAAAAGAAAGATTAAAAGGCGATATAACTTTAATACGATAATATGAGGAGGGTTATTCTGATACTGATGCTTTGTGTAAGTTTATTTACAACTGTAAACGGACAGGATATCCATTTTTCACAGTTTATGAATTCTCCTCTTTTAACCAATCCTGCCAATACAGGTTTTATACCTGATGCTGATTACCGGTTGGGGGCTAATTATCGTAACCAGTGGGCTTCCATCCCTGTTCCATATAAAACGTATAGTGTTTTTGGCGATGCGCAATTGTTCCGTAATAAATTTGAAACAGGCTGGATGGGAATTGGGGCATTATTACTGAGAGATGTGGCGGGCAGTGGCAATCTTACTTCAACAAAAGGATATGTATCCATAGCCTATCACCAGGAACTTGGGTTAAGCAGTTTATTAAGCGCAGGGTTTAATGTTGGATTTGCCAATAAAAAAGTTGATCCTGCCAGTCTTCATTTTGGCGATCAGTATGTATGGAATGGGAAATTTTTTGAAGCCTCTGTACCAACCGCCGATAACTTTAGCGCATCAACTGCAACGTATTTAGATTTACAGGCAGGTATCAATTATGCCTATTTTCCTACGGATAAAGCATATATAAACGCCGGCTTTTCGGTATTGCATATCAATACACCTAAAGAAACTTTTTTTGTAAACAGCGATAACCAGATTCCAAGACGATACACAGCTTTCCTGAATGGTAGTTTTAAAATGAGCGAAAACGTAATTCTTAATCCCAATGCATATGCTTCTTTCCAGGCAAAATCAAGAGAAATTGTAGCTGGTGCCAATGCACATTATAATTTAAGTGGGGATGGAGAAAAACAATTGATAGGTGGATTATATTACCGGGTAGGGGATGCGGCTATTGCCATGGCAGGATTCCAGCTAAAAACCACTCAAATAACATTCACATACGACGCAACAGTATCATCACTGCGTAGTTATAATGGGTCAAGAGGGGCAGCAGAGCTTTCTATTATAAAACATGGTTTTTATAATGAGTACTTCGGAAATAAACGTCAATCACTCTGCCCTGCTTTTGGAAATTAAAAAAAGCGATACATTTTGCATCGCTTTTACTATTGCCGGTCTGTAATATTTAAAGCCACTCATCGTCATTGATGGTACCATTAAAGTGGAAGGTATTGTTTTGAAAATAATGTTTGTATTTATCGGTTACTTCTTTGGGTTGTTTTTTGCCGTTAAATATAGTTCCCCGTTTTTGTATTTAATATCTGCATTTTCTCCTTTTTTAATCAAACCATCCTTTTGCAATTCTTCCGACATTATCTTGAATTCTTTTAATTGTTCTTTGGCATCAAGTAAAGTTTTATCAAGATTTTTCATTGTTTCCGCAAACCCCTTTCCCCATTCTGAGTTGATCTTTCCCTTTTGCATGAGCAACTCCTCTTTTGATTGTGCTATTTGTTTTTCTGATCCTTCAAATTGTTTTGATAAGTTTTCCTGCATTTCTTTTTTCATTTTCGGAAGCTCTGTCTCCTGTAAATCTTTTAATGATTTTTTTATTTCTTTTTCCATTCTTTCCCAGTCAATTTTATTTAGCGATTCCTCCATGTCCATTTTTATTTTAGTCATATCAATCTTTTCAATCTCCTTCATGGCTTCCTGCATTTGTAACTCCACCTTCTTCCAGTCTTTTGTTTTTAATTCTGTTTTTGCCCTGGCAATAGTATTTTCCATTTCTGCAATAGCTTTATCCAATTCACACGTTTTAAAGCCGACTCCCCAATCTTCTTCGTCCTTATCACTTGTTTTTTCATCCGGAATACTGTCTTTTACATGTACATAGTAGTAATTATTGAATTTTTTTTGCGGAGGTGCTCCCGAACCTGGATCATCAATAGTAAACAAAGTAAAGGAGCTTAATCCTGTACCAGCAAATAATACAGGTAACCACCAATAGCGATTAATTAATTGTTTGTTCATGACGATAGTTTTAAAATTATAGTTAATACGATTAGTTTCGTAATCAAATATACGATTGATTTCGTAATAACAAAATTGATTTTGTCTTTAACATAAAATTTAACACTTGCCAACAAGCGATATACATTGCAGCGGAGTTTTTATAAGTGAACAGTATTACCGATTTTTACAGAAAGAATGAATCTATGGGTATTGGGAATAAACAAAGATTAACGACCGATCATATTGTAAGATTTAAAGAGATTGTTGGTGAAACCTATGTGTTACTGGACGGTGATACTTTATTTAATTATGGTCATGATGAAACGGAAGCTTTAAATTATTTGCCCGAAGTAGTTATTAAGCCTAGAACCGCTGAAGAAATTAGTGCCATAATGAAAATTTGTAACCAGGACCTGATTCCTGTTACACCAAGAGGAGCCGGTACCGGTTTGAGCGGTGGGGCATTACCGCATTTAGGAGGTGTTTTACTGAGTACCGAAAGAATGAATTCGATTCTGGAAATTGACGAAAAAAATTTTCTGGTAATTACAGAACCCGGTGTTATTACAGAAGTACTGATGGATGCTGTAAAAGAAAAAGGATTATTTTATCCGCCGGACCCCAGCAGCCGTGGCAGTTGCTTTATTGGTGGTAATATTGCTGAGAACAGCGGTGGCCCCAAAGCTGTTAAATACGGTGTGGTGAGAGATTATGTAATGAACCTTCAATTAGTATTACCCAATGGAGAAATAATATGGACAGGTGCAAACGTAAGAAAGAACTCCACAGGCTATAATTTAACGCAGTTAGTAGTGGGGAGTGAAGGGACATTAGGTATTGTTACAAAGATTGTATTGAAATTGTTACCGTTTCCGAAATATGATTTGCTTATGCTTGTTCCTTTTAAACAACTGGAACAGGCAGGGGAAGCAGTAAGCGCAATCTTTCAGGCAGGATTTATTCCAAGTGCACTGGAACTGGTAGAGATTGATGCGTTAAAAATTGTAAGTAAAATGGTTGACAGTACCGCTGTTCCGGTAACAGATGATATAGCTGCACATTTAATTATTGAAGTAGATGGAAATAACCGGGAAGTGCTGATGCAGGATATGGAAGCAATTGGCAACCTGTTAACACAATATGATATTGGGGAGATTTATTTTGCAGACGATGCTCAGCAAAAAGCGGAGTTGTGGAAACTGAGAAGAAGAGTAGCAGAAGCTGTAAAAATTGCCGGTTACTCCATTGAAGAAGATACCGTAGTGCCAAGAGCAGCATTGCCTGCATTGATACGTGGTGTAAAAGAGTTGGGAAAGAAGTATAACTATCATGCTGTATGTTATGGTCACGCAGGTGATGGTAACCTTCATATAAGAATTAAGAAAGAAGGCGTACAAAACAGCCTGGATGATCCCGCAATGATAGAAAGTATTAGGGCAATGTTTGAACTGGTACATAAGCTTGGAGGAACAATTAGCGGGGAGCATGGAATTGGTTTGATCCAGAAAGGATATTTGGATATTGTATTTAATGAAACACATATGCGGCTGATGAAAGAGATAAAAAAATCTTTTGATCCGCATAATATATTGAACGCAGGAAAAATTTTTGATTTAAATTAAGTAACCATGAAAAAAATAATGTTTTTAGTTGTAATGCTATTTTCTGTGATGCTTGCAAATGCACAGACACAGGAGAAAAAAGAAAATGAAAAAGAGAAAGGGTTTAAAAAAGAAAAC
>JACPOD010000002.1 GCA_016185185.1 Sphingobacteriales bacterium
ACCACCAGTTCAATTTAGTGCCTTTTGTTTTTCCAGCAGTAAGTTTACTATTCATCATAGTAGTAAGTTTTAAAAAATGTTTTTAATATGATTACAGCTCCAATTTTCTAAAAAATGCCTCCTCCTGCAATAGGGGTATTTCTGTAAAGAGGGTTAAAAATTGCTTCAAATGCAATGCTGTAAAGGGTTTTAGTAAGTTTTGCTAAAGATGCATTAGGTTAATTTTGGGTAAAAGTACTTAATAAAAATGGTAAAATTACTATTGTATAAATCAGTAGATCAACTAGTTTTTTTGAGGGAGATGTACCATAATCAGGGAGGGGTACTACTTATGGATAAGATGTGAATAAAAAAATTAAATTAAAACGAAAGCTGGTTTTTGTGACTGACAGTCAGGTTTAAAACGGATTCAGGCTGAAGTTATTTTGTACTTTAAAGTATTTTATAGCTTTTTAAAAATTTGTGGTAAACAAGTAAGAGGCTTTTCAGAAAGTCAAAAAGTATTTGTTGCCAAATTTAACCATTTGCCCCTTTTAGGGATTGGACGATAAAAACTAATACGAGATCAAAGCCGGGATAGTACAAAATCTCCTTCTTTTAATCATACTAAATGGATCCAAATCTCGTTATAATTCAACTTTATTTATAGTTAAATAACCAAAACGAAATAGTAACTTTACTATTTACAAATTAGATGTTTGCAATTAGCTACTAGAAAGTTATCTTGCATCTAATCCTAAAAACCAAAATATCCAAATGTCTACCACAATGTCTGCTACCAGTTTTATCAAGCTAGCTATCGCTGATGACCACAAAATCTTTCGTGACGGTATTAAAATGGCACTTGCCGGGAAACCCCATATAAAAATGCTATGGGAGGCAGAAGATGGCAAAGATTTAATGCACAAAATAGCCCTTAAAAAACCCGATTTATTATTAATGGATATCCGGATGCCGGAAATTGATGGTATTAATGCACTACAGCTTATCCGAAAAGAATATGAAGATGTAAGAATTATAGTACTTACTATGTATGACGACTCTCAAATGATTGGTAAAATGATGGAAATGGGGGCAAACGCATACCTTACAAAAACTACTGATCCTGATGAGATATACGAAGCCATTCTCACCTGTATGAATGAGGATTTTTATTTTAATGACTTGGTTAACCAGGCTGTACTTCTTAAGCTCCAGCATAAAAAAACAGTACGACAATTTTACCCTAATCCTGTAAAATTTTCTGAGAAAGAAGTTCAAATCTTAAAATACCTGGCAGAAGACAAAACAACTGAAGAAATTTCAAAATTGGTTTTTTTGAGTCCCAGAACTATCGAAACAATACGCCAGAATATGAAGTCTAAAGTTGGTGTAAAAACAATAGCCGGGCTCATTATGTACGGTATGCGAAATAAGATAATAGAATAACTGGCTGGTAATCAAACAAAGGGCATAGTAAATTCCGCAAGAAAAAACTAGGGTATTTATGCTGTTTAATATCTGCGTAAATATTCCCAAATTGCACTCGTAAACTATCTTATGTAAATACCGAAAAGCCCTATGTTATGAAAACCGACCGCAACGAAACTGCAAACATGATAAATATTGCAATAGCCGATGATCACGTACTTTACCGTGCCGGTGTAAAGACAGCCCTTTCTCAAAAGAAAGATATTAAAGTAATTGCTGAAGCTGATAATGGTATGCAGCTACTAAACCTGCTTAAGCATATTCAGCCTGATGTTATTTTGTTGGATATAGAAATGCCCATCATGAATGGCATTGCCACATTACCGGAAATCAAGCAGCTTTATCCGCAAATAAAAGTGATCATGCTGACTATGCATGACGATCATTCAATGATCACAAAATTAATGGAGCTTGGAGCAAATTCTTACTTAACAAAGAATTCTGATTCAGAAATTATTTATGATGCTGTAAAAACTTGTTTTGAGCAGGAATATTATTTTAATGCGCTTACGAATAAAGCATTAATTGATGGGCTCAGGCATAAACGTAGTGACGATAGTCCACAGGAAGTAAAGTTGAATGATAAAGAAATAACCATTTTGCGGTTAATGTGTGAAGAGAAGAGTACAAAAGAGATTGCTGATATTGTTGATCTGAGTCCCAGAACTGTGGAAGCTATACGGGATAAACTCAAATCAAAAGTAGGTGCTAAATCTACTGCCGGGTTAATTATGTATGCTGTAAAGCATAATATTATGGCTCAATAGTTTTTTTAAATGATATTTGAAGTCTTCTGTTAAAACGGGAGACTTTTTTATTTCTGTTATGCCAGGATTTTATAATTATAATGGGAAAAATTTGGGACAGGGGGAGAATTTTATTTCCCCAGATAACCGTGCTTTTCGTTATGGCGATGGGTTATTTGAAACCATGGTGCTAAGAGATGGTGTATTGCGTTTAGCCCATTTGCATTTTGAAAGATTGTTCGACGGATTGACTTTAATGAAGTTTGACGTCCCCAAGTTATTTACGGCGTCTCATTTAAAACAGGAAATAATTAGCCTGTGTAAGAAAAATAAACTAACAGATGTCAGGATAAGGCTTGCAGTTTTCAGGGGTGATGGTGGATTGTATGACTCTGTTAACCTGCATCCCAACTATGTTATTCAATGCTGGGCTTTACAAGAAAATACCAAACAATTTAATGAGAATGGACTTGTGATTGATATTTATCCTGAAGCAAAAAAAGCAGTGGATATTTTTTCCAATATCAAATCTGCCAATTATCTGTTATATGCGATGGCTGCCTTGCATGCTAAGGAGAATAAGTTAAATGATTGCTTAGTATTAAATACTGAAGAAAGAATTGCCGATTCCACCATTGCAAATTTATTTTATATAAAAGAAGGTGTTTTATTTACACCGCCATTAAAAGAGGGTTGCATAGCAGGTGTAATGAGAAGATACCTGATTGAAAATGCAGCAGCTATTGGATATAGTATAAAAGAAAAACCGGTTTTCGATGAAGATCTTATCTCTGCGAATGAAGTTTTTTTGACCAATGCTACATATGGAATACGCTGGGTAAAACAATTCAGGCAAAAGGAATATGAAAATAGCCAGACACAAAAAATTTATAATCAATTAATGAATATGCTCAACAATCCGGTGTAATAATTGTTGAATAAAAATGCCTTTCAAAAAACAACCAGTTTCTATTTTTTGGTTTCGACGTGATCTCCGTCTGGATGATAATACAGGTTTATTTCATGCTCTGAAAGAGGGGGACCCTGTAGTGCCGGTTTTTATTTTCGACAAAAATATTTTGAATAAACTGGAGGATAAAGCCGATAAACGAGTTCAATTTCTTCATGATGTTTTGACTGAGATGCAGGCAGAATTTTCTAAAATCGGAAGTTCGCTTGAAGTATATTATGGAACCCCGGTTGAAGTATTTAAGAATCTCCTTAATAAATATGAGCTAAAAAAAGTTTTTACTAATTATGATTACGAACCTTATGCAATAGAAAGAGATGAATCAATTAATGAATTATTAAAGGGAGCCGGCGCTGTGCTGTATTCTTTCAAAGACCATGTTATATTTGACAAGAAAGAAGTGGTAAAAGACGATGGTAATCCTTACACCGTATTTACGCCATACAGTAAAAAATGGAAAGCTACTTTGAATGATTTTTATATAAGCAGTTACCCTACCCAAAAATATTTTTCTAATTTTTATAAACAATCACAAAAGGATATTCCTTCTCTTGCCGAAATAGGATTTTTAAATACGGAGCGGTCATTTCCGTCTAAATCACTCAATCAGGAAATTGTAAAAAAATATTCTCAGCAAAGAGATTATCCCGCCATTGATGGAACTTCCAGAATGGGGGTACATCTTCGGTTTGGTACGGTGAGTATCCGTAAGCTGGTACAAAAAGCCAAGCTGTTAAATGAAACCTATTTGAATGAACTTATTTGGCGGGATTTTTACCACATGATTCTTTGGAACTTTCCTCACGTGGCAAAGGATAAAGCCTTCAAACCTGAATATGATTTAATTCAATGGCGGAATGATGAAAAGGAGTTTGAAGCCTGGTGCAGCGGTCAAACGGGATATCCTATTGTGGATGCTGGTATGAGGGAACTGAATGCAACAGGTTACATGCACAACCGTGTACGGATGATTGTCGCTTCATTTCTTACAAAACATTTATTAATAGACTGGCGTTGGGGCGAGGCTTATTTTGCAAAGAAGTTATTGGACTTTGATTTTGCAGCAAACAATGGGGGCTGGCAATGGGCTGCGGGAAGTGGTTGTGATGCAGCTCCGTACTTTAGAATTTTCAATCCTTACCTTCAAACACAAAAATTTGACCCTCAACTTCAATACATCAACAAATGGGTACCTGAATTAAACGATTTTTCATATCCTAAACCAATTGTTGTGCATGAAGAGGCAAGAAAAAGATGCCTGGAAGTGTATGGCAAAGCTTTGTCAAAAATTAAGCAGTAAGAAAAATCCCATCCGGATTCATCGGGGTATTATTCAGATTTGAATAGACCGTTAATAGCTGTTGAATCGCTTGTTTTCCTTTTTCCCCTGGGTTGGTTGAAAATTCATTTACATATAATTCAATATGTTTTCGCATCACATCTTCTTCCATTGCCTGTGAATGCATTTTTACATAGTCGGGTAATTGGGGATAATTTTGAAATGCAAACTCAATGCTTTTTCTAATTAAATTATCAACTAATAAACTTAATGACTTGTCAATAGATTTACGGATAATAATACCTCCAAGTGGTATGGGGCAACCAGTTTGTTCTTCCCAATACTCGCCTAAATCAAGTATTTTTTTCAATCCTCTCTTCTGATATGTAAACCGGTTTTCATGTATGATAACGCCGCAATCCACTTTATCTGTAAGGATAGCATCTTCTATTTTATTGAACACCATAAAACTTTTTTTTCTTGCATTAGGAAATGCCAGTGAAAAAAGCAGGTGGGCTGTTGTATTTTCACCCGGAATGGCTACGGTGCATTCATCAATATGCAGTGCTGCAATATTAGTTTTGGAAATCAATAGAGGCCCCACTCCATTGCCCAAAGCACCCCCAGCATTCAACAAACTATAATTATTTGTAACAAGAGGCAATACGCCGTAACTGATTTTTGAAATATCCAGTTTCCCTTCTAATGCCCATTGGTTAAGTGTTTGTACGTCTTCAAGGACAACCTCGAAATCTAAGCCTTCGGTTTCGATCTTTTTATTAACTAAAGCATCAAAAATAAAAGTATCGTTAGGGCAGGGCGAAAAACCCAAAGTAAATTTTCTGTTCAATGTTGTTGTTTCAATGTGCAAATGTAATAAGTCAGAACTTTTAAAAGCCTGATTGTTTACAGGCTTTCCAGCAAACGGATCAATTCTTTATTGAGATTGGTTATTGCATCTTTTATTTTCCATTTCTTTTTATCTCTTTCGCCAATATAATTGCAACTACTTCTTATTTGTAAAAACGGAATATTTTCCATTAAACATACATAGTGTAATGCGGCCCCCTCCATTGATTCAACTACGGGATTAAAGGCAGATTTGTAATAATCAACTTTCTTTTTCCCGGTGGTTATCTCGTTTACCGTAATGCCGATAGCTTGCTTAAGTTTTGTTCTTTTTAATAAAGTTTTCCCGGGATTCACCAACCATGCTTTTTTATAGGGACGCTGGTTGGGGTTAACGAGCTGTAAATCGAAAACAGTTTTATACTCCTTCTTTTCAAAAACTATCTGGTCGGCAATCAAATCCTTCCAAACACAAAATACCTTGCCCAATTCCATTTTTTTATCAAAACATCCTGCCACACCTGCCTGAATGACCAATTGAGGTTGGCTAATACTCAGTTGTTTGGCAAGACCATAGGTTGCCGCCGTAAGACCAACACCTGTTACAACAACATCCAGCTTAAAATCAATATGAGCAAGCTTTTCGGTATTACGATAATGTTCTAAAAAAGGGGCAATTTCTGCCGTGGTGGAGGCAATTAACAGACAATTCATATATTAAAAATAAAGAACCTGCAGTAAAAAGGATAAATAAAAGCGAAATACTAACTTTGCGGCAGCTATGGTTTATTTAACAAGGATAGAACATTTTAATGCTGCTCACAAACTCTATAACCCAAATTGGAGCAGGGAGCAAAATGAGGTGGTGTTTGGTAAATGCGCCAACGAAAACTGGCATGGACATAATTACGAATTGTATGTAACCGTTAAAGGAACACCAAATCCTGATACGGGTTTCCTGTACGATGTAAAAAAACTGAGTATAATTATTAAAGATAAAGTGATCGAAAAGATAGATCACCGTAATCTAAATATTGATGTTGATTTTATGCAGGGAAAAATGTGCTCAACCGAAAACCTGGCAATGGGCATCTGGAATGAATTAGTGCCACATCTCCCCTCAGAAATTAAACTCCACTGTATCAAGTTATACGAAACTGCCAGTATTTATGTAGAATATTACGGCGAATAACCCGAACTTTTTAAAAGTGTTATTGTTATTTAAATCCGGATTGTCATTGGTCAGACATTGGCTTCCCGTTGATTTTTTGTAATTTGTATGTTCTTATGAGTAAAAAAGTAGCCGTTTTCAGAAAGGAACATTTTAATGCAGCTCACAGGCTCAATAATCCCGGCTGGAGTGAGGAAAAGAACAAAGAAGTATTTGGTAAATGTAATTTGCCTAATTATCATGGACATAATTATGAACTGGAAGTTAAAGTAGTGGGGAAACCAGATAAGAAAACAGGGTATGTAATGGATATAAAATTACTCTCAGATCTGATTCAGCAGGAAATACATTCAAGATTCGACCACAAAAATTTAAATCTCGATACAGAATATTTTAAAGACATCAATCCAACCGCTGAAAATATCGTAATTGTGATCCATGATTTACTCCGGCCACATATTGATAAAAAAAATGAGCTGCAGATCCGATTGTATGAAACACCAAGAAATTTTGTAGAATATCCGGTTTAATAAGTGGATTTGAAGATTTGAAAATGTACCGGTTATTTCAATCTTCAAATTTTCAAATTGATAAATTTTCAAATCGATAAAATGGCATATAAAAAAACAGAACAGTACGAAGATAAAATTACATCTGGCCTTATTGAAGCATATCAAAAAAGCCTGGCTTTGCTGGGAGAAGATCCTTCAAGAGAAGGATTATTAAAAACTCCCGAACGGGTGGCCAAAGCAATGCAATACATGACGCAAGGCTACCAGATGGATGCACAGGCAATTCTCAATTCTGCCAAGTTTCATGAGGAAGTAAGTGAAATGGTTATAGTAAAAGATATTGAGTTGTACAGCATGTGCGAACATCATATGCTTCCTTTTTTTGGCAAGGCACATGTTGCATATATTCCCAATGGCTATATTACAGGGTTAAGCAAAATTGCCAGGGTGGTGGATGTGTATTCAAGAAGATTGCAGGTGCAGGAGCGATTGACTACTCAAATATTGGAGTCCATTAAGGAAGCTCTTAATCCACTTGGAGTGGCAGTAGTTATTGAAGCCCAGCATTTGTGTATGATGATGCGGGGAGTGCAAAAACAAAATTCAGTAACCACCACTTCCGCTTTCTTTGGAGAATTCCAAAAAAACTCCACACGCAGTGAATTTATGAAACTGATAACAGCCGATTTAATGGGGAGAAGATAATTTTTTCAGCATATTAAAAGAATCCCGGTACTTTACCGGGATTTTCTTTTTTTTGCACTTAGTAAATTGATATATATGTCACATGCTTTTGTATTTCCTGGTCAGGGTTCCCAGTTTAAAGGAATGGGCAAAAATTTATACGATAATAATGCTTCAGCAAAAAGATTATTTGAACAGGCCAATGACATCTTAGGCTTTCGTATATCCGATATTATGTTTGATGGAAGCGATGAAGATTTAAAGCAAACAAAAGTTACACAACCAGCGGTATTTCTTCATTCTGTAATTGCTTATAAAGCTTTTGACGGTGCTAAACCGGATATGGTAGCAGGTCATTCTCTTGGTGAGTTTTCTGCATTGGTGGCAAATGGTGCCTTAAGTTTTGAAGATGCATTGAAATTAGTTTCCATCCGGGCACAGGCTATGCAAAAAGCTTGTGAACTAAACCCATCCACCATGGCAGCAGTACTCGCCTTAGCGGATGATAAGGTAGAAGAAATTTGCGCAGCTGTATATAAAGAAACAGGTGAGGTGGTTGTCCCCGCTAATTATAATTGTCCGGGTCAATTAGTAATCAGTGGCTCCTTAAAGGGGATTGATATTGCCTGTGAAAAAATGAAAGCTGCGGGGGCAAAGAGAGCATTGGTGCTGCCTGTTGGAGGTGCTTTTCACTCTCCTTTAATGGAACCGGCAAAAGAAGAATTGCAGGCGGCTATTGAATCAACTTCGTTTTATGCTCCCACCTGTGCCGTATATCAAAATGTTGCTGCCAAAGCAGTACTGGACAGGGATGAAATAAAGAAAAACTTAATTGACCAGTTAACAGGCGCTGTTCGCTGGACCCAAAGTGTGCAGGCAATGATTTCAGATGGTGCGGATAAATTTACAGAAGTTGGTCCGGGTAAAGTATTACAGGGCTTGGTACAAAAGATTGACAAAACAATGGCGGTTGAGGGAGTAAGTTAAATATTTCAGGATTACCCGCAGGCATTTATTTTGTAGAAATGAATTTTAATGGAAAAAAGAAATTCAGAAATTGATTGTAAGGCAATAGAAAATAAAAAAGTCCCGCAATAGCGGGACTTTTTTATTTTAAACATTTATACTGCAATTGATCCATTCCGGGTCAAACGAGGCATTATACTTTTTATAAAAATTGATAGCAGGTTCATTCCATTCCAGTACCTGCCAGATGATGCGATTAAATTTTTTCTCTTTGGCTTCTTCAATCAACTGGTCAAATAAAAGTTTTCCAATCTTTTTCCCACGCATGGCTTCCGTTACAATAATATCTTCTAAATACATTGCCTGCCCTTTCCAGGTTGAGTAACGAATGTAATACAAAGCAAATCCCTGGGTTACTCCATCCGCCTCAGCAACAAAAGCCCACCATACGGGCTTTTCACCAAAGCCACTTTCAGTAAAATGTTCTATGGTAACTGTTACTTCATCGGGTGCTTTTTCATATAAAGCCAGTTCTTTTACTAACTCTAATAAACGTGGACAATCTTCTTTAACTGCTCTCCTGATTTTAATATCCATTATTAATTATTAATTTTTCATTTTATATCCCGGTCCTTTCACAAACTTTCCGCCTTTATTCCCGGTATGTTCTCCATCCTTTAGCATTTGAATTCCATTTACAAATACATGGATCATCCCTTCCGAATATTGATGAGGTTTATCAAAGGTGGCATTGTCCTTAACTTTTGAGGGATCAAAAATAACAATGTCAGCATAATTGCCTGTTTTTAATTCGCCTCTTTTTTGCAGCTTTAAATGTTTGCAGGGCAGGTTGGCTAATTTATAAATGGCCATAGGTAAAGAAACTACTTTTTCATCACGGCCATATTTGCCTATCACTCTCGCAAAATTTCCATAAGCTCTTGGATGTGCATTAGACTTTAGAAAAACACCTTCGGGTGTATATGATGCTTCATCACTCCCAAAACTAACCCAGAGCAAAGCCACTTGTTTTTTTACATTGTTTTCGCTCATTAAAAAATAGGCAACACCCACTCTCGTACTGTCCTGTATAATTAAATCCATTGCAGTTTCTTCAGGTGTAGTGCCACGAATCTTTGCAACTTCAGCCAATGTTTTGCCGGTATATTTTTTTAAAGAGTCCTGTTTGAATGATAAAAGCAATACATGGTCTGCACCACCGGCGCCATAATATAAATTTTCCCAGTCTTTTGCATCGGTATTCATTGCATTAAACATTTCTTTTCGTATGGAAGGATTATGTAAACGTTTCCATAATTTACCAAAGCCGCCATCCTGTAAGGAAGGGGGAAAGGCAGAGGTCATTCCCGTTGCACCAGCAAGATAAGTGTACATATCAGCCGTAACATCCAGCCCTTCTTTTCTGGCTCTTTCTACTCTTTTAATAACACTATCCATCTTGCCCCAGTTATTTTTACCGGCTGCTTTTAAATGAAAAATTTCCACAGGTATATTGGCTTCTTTGGAAATGGTGATGATTTCTTCCACGGCTTCTAATAATTTATTTCCTTCGCTGCGCATGTGACTGCTGTAAGTTCCACCATATTTAGATGCTTCTTTTGACAAGGCAATTAATTCATCCGTTTTAGCAAAAAAATCAACCGGGTAGATCAACGCATTGGTAACACCCAGTGCTCCTTCTTCCATTGCTTGTCTTATTAATAATTTCATACTGTCTAACTGTGCGGGAGTAGGGGCTTTATTATCTTCTCCAATTACATATTGACGTACAGCGCCTGTACCAACAAA
>JACPOD010000080.1 GCA_016185185.1 Sphingobacteriales bacterium
AATAAAAAATAAATACTATGCCAGCTATACCTGCTTTGAAAATGCGGTGGAAACATTTTTCCAAAATTTTAACGACAGGATAAACGATGTGAAATCTTTATTGAATTTTAAATTCGGAATTATTAAAGCAAGTTAGTATATATCAAATTACTCAAAAAATGCTTTATTTATATTGTGAATAGTAATTTGCTTTTTTGCGTAAATAATTTTTAACTGCTATATGAATACAACAACAGCTTCATCTGTTTCAGTTTTTTCTGATTCCAAAAAACATTACCAGATACTTGATGCTTTACGTGGCGTGGCTGCTGTAATGGTAGTTATTTTTCACTTGCTCGAAACTTTTACAGGTGGTGATCATACTAAACAGATCATTAATCACGGTTATATGGCGGTTGATTTTTTTTCCTGCTTTCCGGTTTTGTAATAGGATATGCTTACGATGACCGCTGGAATAAGATGAGCATAGGTAGTTTTTTCAAACGCCGTTTAATTCGTTTGCACCCGATGATTGTGATGGCCATGCTTATTGGTGCGGTAACTTTTTATTTCCAGGATTGCCAGTACTTTAATAATATAGCTGGCGTACCTGTATGGAAATTATTACTGGTAATGGTGATTGGGGTTACATTAATTCCCGTTCCTGCTTCCTTAGATATCCGCGGATGGGCGGAGATGCATCCATTAGTTGGTCCTGCATGGACGCTTTTCTTTGAATATATTGCCAATATCCTGTACGCATTAATTCTTCGCAGGCTATCGAATGTTATGTTGGCGATCTTAGTTTTTATTGCAGGTGCTGCATTAATACATTTAGCAGTAACAAGTCCGCAGGGAGATATTATTGGTGGCTGGTCTATTGACCCGCCTCAATTAAGAATTGGTTTCACCCGTTTGCTTTATCCTTTTTTAGCCGGATTATTATTGAGCCGGATGGTTAAACCGGGTAAAATAAATAATGCATTTTTGTGGAGCAGTGTACTACTGATGATCATATTAGCACTTCCAAGAGTGGGTGCACATGAGCAGCTTTGGATGAATGGATTGTATGATTCACTGTCGATCGTTCTTATCTTTCCCATTGTAATTTATATTGGCGCCAGCGGCGAAATAAAAGAAGGTATATCTTTTAAAATAAGCAAGTTCTTGGGTGATATTTCTTATCCGATCTACATCATTCACTATCCTTTCATTTACCTGTTTGTAGCTTTCGTAGCCAGGCACCCTCAATATACAGATGATAACGCATCCAATGGGTTATTGATTTTAGTATTCGTTGCCTTATTGGTATTATTGGGTACTATTTTACTTGCTTATGCTATTGTGAAGTTTTATGATGTTCCGGTAAGAAGATGGCTGACCAATAGATTTATGACTTCCGTTAAAAAGAGTTAATAAAAAATAGTTGATGGTAAAAAAGATATTCTTTTGGATTTTTATTTAAAATCGTGCATACGTTTCAGGAAGGTAAACAATGATTCCATTGTTTTAATATCTTCCACCACCAGCATAAAGAGTTTATTTACTTGTTTTAGTTTGGCTTTATTGGTTTGCGTTTGAATATAGGTAAGTATCTTATTAAATGCTGCTGATTCAAAATAAGGCGAATCGGGATTGCTTACAAAGTAACAACGGAGTTTTCCTTCTTTTAAGATCAGTCTTTCAAAACCTGAATCAATGGCTAATTTCCTGCATCGTACAGTTGTAAATAAATCTTCCACCTGTGGTGGAATGGGTCCAAAGCGGTCAATCATTTCTTTATGGAAGTTTAGTAATTCTTCTTCCGTATCACAATTATCCAATCTTGTGTAAAGCGATAAACGTTCTGTTATACTTTCCACATATGCATCCGGAATTAAAATTTCCAAATCGGTATCAATAGTACAATCCTGAACATAGTCATCCTGTTTTTGAATTTCTTCTTTAAACAGCTCTTTAAACTTGGTTCGTTTTAATTCTTTAATGGCTTCATCCAATATTTTCTGGTACATCTCAAAACCAATCTCTGCCATGAAACCACTTTGCTCACCACCCAGCATATTACCGGCACCACGAATATCTAAATCCCGCATGGCAATTTGAAAACCACTGCCCAGTTCACTGTGTTGTTCTAATGTTTGTAATCGTTTTCTTGAATCGCTTGGTAAAGTTGCCATTGACGGAGCCAGTAAATAACAGAATGCTTTTTTATTACTGCGACCCGCCCGGCCCCGCAACTGGTGCAAATCACTCAACCCAAATTGATGCGCATTGTTGATGATAATGGTATTTACATTGGCAATGTCCACACCACTTTCCACGATGTTGGTACAAACAAGCACATCATATCTTCTGTCAATAAAATCCATAATGCGTTCTTCCAGTTCATGTCCTTCCATTTGCCCATGTGCATAGCCGATACTGAGATCAGGACATAAACCTTGTATCATTGCTGCCATCTCGGGCAAACTTTGCACACGATTATGTATAAAGAAAACCTGTCCGCCACGTTCTGTTTCAAAGTATATAGCTTCTCTAATAAAATCTTCATTAAAAACCTGTATTTCAGTTTGTATGGGTTGACGGTTTGAAGGCGGAGTATTAATGATACTCAGATCTCTTGCTCCCATCAAACTAAACTGCAGGGTTCTTGGAATAGGTGTGGCTGTAAGTGTTAAACAATCAACCGTTGTGCGTAGTGTTTTTATTTTTTCTTTATGTCCCACACCAAATTTTTGTTCTTCATCAATCACCATCAATCCAAGATCTTTATACTTCACCTCTTTGCCAAGCAATGCATGCGTACCAACAATAATGTCAATTTTTCCTTCTTCTAATTTTTTAAGCGTTTCTTTTTTCTCTTTGGATGATTTAAATCGA
Source organism: Sphingobacteriales bacterium (assembly GCA_016185185.1). Taxonomy (GTDB): domain Bacteria; phylum Bacteroidota; class Bacteroidia; order Chitinophagales; family Chitinophagaceae; genus AWTP1-9. Next base: position 2,860 of record JACPOD010000080.1, read on the forward strand.
TTGATGTAATCAATGGTTACCGGAAAATCTTTTAACCGGTCGCTGAATGTTTTATAATGCTGAAATGCAAGTATGGTTGTTGGTACCATTACAACAGCCTGTTTCCCATCCACGCATGTTTTGAAAGCTGCACGAACGGCGATTTCTGTTTTACCAAATCCTACATCGCCACAAACCAGCCGGTCCATGGGAGAAGGAGATTCCATATCTTTTTTTACATCAGCTGTGGCTTTACTTTGATCAGGAGTATCTTCATAAATAAAAGAAGCTTCCAGTTCTGTTTGCATATAATTATCAGGACTGTGCTGAAAACCTTGCTGGGCTTTACGCTGTGCGTACAACTGAATTAAATCAAAAGCAATTTCTTTAACCCTTGTTTTTGTTTTTTCTTTCAGCCTTGCCCATGCATCACTGCCCAGTTTATTTATTTTTGGTACGGAACCTTCCTTGCCTGTGTATTTAGAAATCTTATGCAGAGAATTAATGTTCACATAAAGTATATCGCTGTCTTTATAAATGATACGAACGGCTTCCTGTAATTTTCCATTCACTTCAATTTTCTGCAAACCACTGTACGTTCCTACACCGTGATCGATATGTGTAACATAATCACCCGGCTGTAATTCTTTCAGTGAACGAAGCGTTAAAGCTTTATTCTTATTATAAGCCTGTTTAACCTTGTATTTATGATAGCGTTGAAATATCTGGTGATCGGTATAACAAACCACTTTAAGATCATCATCAATAAACCCTTCATGAATAGCAATGGGAACCGGGGTAAATTTTATTTCTGAATTTAAATCAGCAAAGATGGTATAGAGGCGTTCTAACTGCTTTGGATTTTCTGCAAAGAGATAAACAGCATATTTTTTTGCTTCCCAGCTTTTGATATCTTTAATAAGTAACTCAAACTGGCGGTTAAATGCGGGTTGTTCTTTAGTAAAAAATTCCAGCTCCCAGCTGCTAAATAAAGACTGGTAGCCAAACTCAATAATATGCCTTTGCTGGATTTGTTGTTCAATCAGGTCTGCCTTTACAAAATCAGCTGCACTGATATCTCTCTTTTCTGTTTTATTTGCATCTTCATCTGCAGCTGTTGGCTGATAGCTATTAACTGATAGTGATAAAAATGCATCCAGTTCATCGTCCTGTTCCACTATCTTTTCTTTTATCACATCCCAGTCCTGTATCCATATTACAGTATTTTCAGGAAGAAACTCAAACAAGGACACTTTTTCACCAGTGTTAAACTGTGTTTCTACATTTGGAATAATGCTTACCTGTAACAATTTCCGCTCACTTAACTGTGTTTCCGGATCAAAAATTCTTATAGAATCAACATCGTTGCCAAATAGTTCAATACGGAAAGGTTTTTCATTTCCGAAAGAATAGATATCTAAAATTCCTCCACGCAATGCAAATTGCCCCGGCTCATACACAAAGTCTGTTCTTTCAAACCCATAATTCACCATCTTCTCCATCAATCCATCCACATCCAGTACATCACCACTTTTTATATAAATAATATTCCCTGAAAGTGTTTTAGGTAAAACAACCTTTTCTGCAATTGCTTCCGGGTAGGTAACGATGATCTTTTTGTTTCCGCCGGCACTCAGTTTGGTTAACATCTCAGTCCGCAACATCACATGCGAGGAATTGAGCTGATAAAAGTTCTTTTTGTTTTTAAAAGAAGAAGGAAAATAAAAAAGATCTAATGCCTGTGTCAGGTTTTCTAACGTGTTATGAAAATAGGCGGCCTCTTCTGCATCGTTAACAATGATCACATGATTGAGTTGGGTACTCAGCTCATGTGTAAATACGGCGGCTACTACAAATTGTGACGAACTACCAGTTAAATTCCGGAGATAAATTTTTTGGGGCTGGGCAAAAGAAAGCTTGTCCGCAATAGAAAATATGCGTGGGTCTTTTTTATACAACTGCTGCAACAAGTCCAGGTTCATCGGGGCTGCAAATATACTGTAAAACAATAAAATGGGATCGATGCTTTAAGGCAGCATCGGAGCTGGTTTACGCATCTTAAGATGATTAACAAAAAGTAAAAACATTGAATTTTATTATTATATTTACCATCAATATCCTAACGAAAAAAATGCGTTATGCCTTTTACTGAAACCCACTCAAGAAAAAGCTTGTTCTTTCTAATTGCACAACCTGCGTCAACTTTTGTAAGCAGCTTTTGTAAATTTCTTTTTATTGTATTATTATTTCTAAGTGCTGCGCTGCAATCAAGTGCACAAAAACAGCCCTCTATAAAGTTGAGGTCTGGTATAAAGGCAGTGAATACAGATATCCTGTCGGAGAAAATAAAAACACATTTAAGAAAGACTTTTTTTAACGGAAATTCATATACAATCATCCAGTTTAATAAACTGCCTGGTGCAGGTGAAGTTGCTAAACTTAAGGAATGGGGGATTGAGTTACTTCAGTACATTCCTGACAATGCGTATTGGGCACGCCTGACTGATAAAGCTACACCAGCTCAATTAAAAGTACTGGGAGTGAGAGGTATTTATGAACCGCAGGCAGAAGATAAACTTTCTCAAAAATTAAAACTTAAACTGGATGAAAGCACAAGCAATAAATCTGTTAACTACTTGTTGGTAAACATCAGCTGTTTCAGAGAAAATAAAGAGAGTATAAAAAAACAATTAAGGACGGAAGGTGCTGTAATAATAAACCCGGAGTTTGAAGATCAAAATATTTTTCAGGCAAAAATTAATATACAGGACCTTACAGCAATTGCTTCTTTACCATTTGTAAGTTTTATAAATATTGCTGCTGAAAAAAGTACTTCACTGTTATATGTTACCAATGCTACGCATAACGTACATGCACTTACGTCAACTATTGGAGCAGCCAGAGGTTTATCTGGTACTAATATTTTTGTTGGTATGGGAGATGAAGGGAATCCAACCAGCCACATAGATTTGGTTGACAGAACAATTAATAAAAACCCATTACCATACGTAGAACATTCAACCAATGTGGAAGGTGTGCTGGCAGGAGGAGGTTTGAGATATGAAATTTATAAAGGAGTAGCTCCTAAAGCAACTGTTATAAGTCAGTATTTCGATAAGATGATTACCAACACACCTGTATATTTTAATGAT
>JACPOD010000039.1 GCA_016185185.1 Sphingobacteriales bacterium
AAAGAACTTAAATAAGCAAGGCATTTTTCCTTTGTGTCAAACTCTTTGACAAAATCAATAATGTTACTACCCTTGAACATAACTCAACTTGTTTAGATAGCTAAGGTATTGTAATTGCTAATATTATTAGCTTTTTATTTGGAGTATTTAAATGCCTACTTCACTATATATTACTGCGCTGTAAGGAATTTTGGAATGATTTTGATAACGCACCGCCATGAACTTTAATGATTTTATTTAATTCGGCCAGTTCGTTCAAGTCACGACGGATGGTATCTTCCGATACATCCATCTCCTGACTAAGATCAGAAGACAATACTTTATTGTGAACATTTATTCTTTGCAGAATAAAAGCCTGACGTTCTTTTTTAAGCATTGGTAGTTAGATGGTAACTAATTATTTAGGGAAGATATAGAAAAAAAATGCGTAAAAACGCAGAAAAATGCACTTTTTTATTCAGATACCTGCAAATAGGGGCATTAAGTGTAGGGAATAAACAATTTTACAGAGGGGATTCGCAGGTTGCTTTCAATCTATCCAACCCATCTTCCAGAACCGGCCCGTAAATTTTATCCAACAATATTCCTTTTAATTTGGCCCATGGATACCATTTGATATGTACTTTAATTTTCCATTCTGCCAGTACAAAATTTGCTTTTGGGTCTATATATAATTTGAGGGAACCAGGAGATATGTTGTATCCGCTCAATTCATTTTCTGTAACAACTTCATTGTTCAGTAACTCTTTGATCGTTATTTTTCCTTTTTTAGAAACATCATTTTTCACCACCCATTCATAACTGGAATTGGTTTTCGATTGAGTAGGGTTGATAGTGATGCGGAATAAAGAATCCGCTGCAGACCATGGCATCCAGTTTTTCCACTTTTCCACATCGCTTATTGCTTCATAAATTTTTTCTTTTGGGGCATTAATTTCCACCACTCTTGATACTCTTACTGTTGAGGGAATAAATAAAGAAAAAAGTGTAAAGATGATTGCCAGCGCAACAAGACCAACTAAAAATATTTTTACATACCGCATTCAAAAATTTTTGGCAAAACTAGTATATCAGTTCCATCGAAATACCCTTGCAGCAATAATAAACATTAAAATAGCCCACGCTGCCAGTATAAGCACTTCCGTTCCTGTTTGCCATATGTGGAGCCCCTCAAATGAAACTTTTCGCATGGCGTCGTTTAAAGCTGTTAATGGTAAAAATTTTATGAAGTTTTGCATGCCGGCCGGCAAAGCTGATTTGGGAAAAAAAGTTCCCGATAAAAAATATTGGGGAAACATAAACAGGTTGGCATAAATAGGAATTACATTTTGATTTTTGGCAACACTGCTGATAAAAAAACCAAAGCCCATAAACACCACCAGGCCAAGAAAGCTTAAAACAAGTAATTCAAAAAAAGTGATCCATCCGTTGGAAAGCGTAAATCCATAAAAAAATTTACCAAACAAAATAAGCACCACGGCTGTTGCCAGTTGAAATAATATACGGGCAATACTTTCCCCGGCTACGATATATCCTTTTTTGATTGGTGTAGAGTACATTCTTTTTAATACCAATGTTTCTCTCAGGCTATAAAAAACAAATGCTACTCCAAATACGGCCGCACCAATTAAAGAAAAGCCAAGCATGCCGGGCAAATAAAAATCAATGAGTTTATATTTCCGGCCGGGAATTTCTTCCGTTGTTATTTTAGCAATACTTTTTGTTGGAGCAAATGAGGCTTCATCAATTTTTGCAATTACACTATTCAGTATGGTTGTTAAAACAGATAAATCCTGTTTTTGTACAGCAGAACTCGTTTTTAAACCGAGGGTGTAAGCATTGGAAGCATCGCTGCCTTTGATGATACTCAAGAGTGCTGTAATTCTGCCTTTCTTAAGCCTGTCCTGGATGTCAGCTTCATCACTTTTAATAATTCTTATGGCATTGATATTTTTGATAGCCATATACAAAACATTACTGGTATCGCTTTTGGAATCAAAAGCAACATCCAGTGTAATACCACGGCCGCCACTCAATGCCCCAAAAATGATAATGAGCACAATCGGGAAAAACAAACTGAAAAAAACCGCCTGTGGACTTTTAAAGATTGCTTTGGTGCTTGCTTTTACAATGGCCCACATGGCAGCCCATTGACTGTATGGTTTACTCATGAGTATAAATAAGCAGCAAATCTATCGGATAAATCTTCCGTTGCAAAATCATTTGTAGCAGGAAAAGATATTTTGTGCATCTTGCCAGCGAAATGATGCTATGGCAAAATTAATTTTACTGATTGGCGGAAATATGGGCGACCGGGTCAAGCATCTTGTGGTTGCCAAAAAGCATATTAATAAATACATCGGTAAAATTATCCGCTGCTCTGCTTATTATGAAACAGCTGCATGGGGAAATACAGAACAGCCTGATTTTTTAAACCAGGTATTGGTTGTTGAAACAAAAAAAATGGCAGCAGAAGTGATGCAACAGATTCTTTCTATTGAAAAGGAGCTGGGCCGTGTACGAACCATTAAAAATGCACCAAGGGTAATTGATATCGATATTCTTTTTTACGGTAAAGAAATTTATACTTCAGAAACACTTACTGTGCCCCACCCTCAAATCCCCAACAGGCGTTTTGTACTGGTTCCTTTAAATGAGTTAATTCCACAATTTCAGCATCCGGTACTTAAAAAAAGCATACACTGGTTATTATTAAAATGTAAGGACCCGCTGGAGGTTAAAAAATTGGTGTGGTAATTCGGTTTTTTTTCCACAACTTACTCTTTTCAAAATTTTATTTCAATGTGTTTCCCTTATTTTGATTTTTGTTTAACCATCTTCCATAGGAATCAGCTATAATCTTAATGAATCATCACTTTATTACCATAGAAGGAAATATTGGTGCAGGTAAAACAACCCTGGCACATTTGCTTGCCAAACATTATAATGCCCGGCTGATATTAGAGGAATTTGCTGATAATCCTTTCCTGGCAAAGTTTTATGAAAACCCGCAGCAATATGCCTTCCCGGTTGAATTGTTTTTTATGGCGGAACGCTATAAACAACTAAAAGACCTGATCCATACGAAAGACTTGTTTCAAAGTATTACCATTTCGGATTATTTATTTACCAAGTGCCTGCTTTTTGCCAAGGTTACCTTACTGGAAGATGAGTTCCGTTTATACCAGCGTTTATTTGAGATCATTCACCAGCAGTTAATACAACCGGATATTCTAATTTATTTGCATGCACCGGTAAGCAAGCTCCAGGAAAATATCCGCAAAAGGAAGCGGAGCTATGAACAAAATATATCAGATGACTATCTTTTCAATATACAGCAAACCTATACCCACTATATAAAACAGCATAACATTAAAACATTGTTTGTGGATGCCAGTAATGCAGATTTCCTGGGCAATGAGTTGCATTTAAAAATTATAACCGATGCCCTGGATAAGGACTATGAAAACGGCCAATATTATCTTTCGCTTCCATAACCAATTGTTGTAAGCTGTTAGTTTCATAGTTTTGCAACCTGTACATGAAACCAAACCGCAGCCTCCCGCAAAGTTTATCTCCTTTACACGAAAAAGAATTCCGTTACTTCATCGTAGCCCGGTTTTTTTTAATTATGGCTTTACGGATGGTGGGTACGGTGGTGGCTTATGAATTGTTTCAGCTTACTAAAAGTTCCTTCTCTATTGGGTTAGTGGGTTTATCAGAATTTATCCCCGTTTTTTCACTGGCTTTATATGCCGGTCATGTAATTGATAAATCGGACAGAAGAAAAATTTTGGTGCGTGGCATATTATTTTATTCTCTGTGCATTGTTGCTTTAATAGTGGTAACGGTTCCCGTAGTGCAGCAATATTTTAATAAACATTTACTGGAAGTTTCATTTTACATAATAATATTTTTTACAGGAGTCATCAGGGCATTTGTAGGCCCTACAACACATGCCATTATTTCGCAGTTGGTGCCAAGGCATATCTTACCGTTTGCGGCAAACATCAGTTCTTCTACCTGGTTAATTGCTTCTATCACGGGCCATGCGTCTGCCGGGTTTTTTATTGCATGGTTTGGTGTTAACACAACTTTTTATATCATTCTTGCTTATGCAATTACTGCTGTGTTGGTTCTTTCGAATATTAAACCAAAACCGGCTGTTGCAAAAACTTCAGACATTGGTGCATGGGAAAGTGTGAAAGTGGGATTACGATTTGTAAAATCAAATAAGATATTACTGGGAGCCATATCGCTTGACCTGTTTGCAGTATTGTTTGGCGGCGCAGTTGCGTTGATTCCGGAATTTGCCAATAAAATTTTAAGTGTTGGACCTATTGGTTTTGGGTGGTTAAATGCTGCAATTGATATAGGTTCTGTAATTACCATTTTAACAATGACACTCTCCCCAATGAAACAGCACCAGGGTAAAAAATTATTTGCTGCCGTGGCCGGGTTTGGTATTTGTATTATAGTTTTTGGAGTATCCGGTTTTTACTGGCTTTCTTTTTGTGCTTTGATACTGGCAGGAATGCTTGATGGAATTAGTGTGATTGTCCGGGGAACTGTTTTGCAACTTTCCACCCCGGATGAAATGCGGGGAAGAGTATCATCTGTAAATTCCATGTTTATTAATTCTTCCAATGAACTCGGTCAGTTTGAAAGTGGATTTATGGCAAGAATAATGGGTACAGTGCCATCGGTAATCTTTGGCGGATGTATGACCTTACTGGTTGTAATAATAACGTGGTTTAAAGCGCCGGCTTTAAGAAAGTTTGAGTATTGATTTATTTTAAATCAATACTATATACAAACAATGCTTACCCATCTTTAATTTTTTCTCCTTCCCTGGATAATCCCAGTTTTTCCAATAAGCGAATAGATTGATAATTGTCTTTAAGCGTTATGGCTAAAACTTTTTCATGTTTACCACTGTTTATTATTTCATCCATTACTTTTTTGCTGGCTTCATAGGAAAAACCTTTTTTGGAATAGGCAGGAAGCATGGCAAAACCAATATCGGGGTAATCTAAATCATCCCTTTGCAAAAAAGTTACAAGTCCGATTGGGATATTATTTTCCTTTAGTCTGAAAACAAAATAATTGAATTTGGGATTGTTCAATATACGCTGTATGTATTGGGTTGCATCTTCAGGCGAATGAACATTTCTGTCGCCAATAAATTTTATCCAGCCCTCTGTATTTAGCAGCTCTAAAATAAAAAGGTTATCATTTAAAGTAATGGGTTCAATCACCAGCCTTTCTGTTTCCATTGCCGTTAACATCAACGTCTAGTTTTTTATTTGCAAACTAATATATTTTTTTGTTCGATCTGTGCCGCCCATCCATCCATCCATACAACGACCTTAAGTTTTCTCTTTTTGGTTTATTATTCTTTCTTAACTTTAGCTACTAAAGAAAATTTCTGTATGCTACGCCGGCAATTTATTAAAACATCTGCGCTTAGTTTTGGAGCACTCACCATTGCACAACAAAAAATCTTTGCAGCATTTATAGATAATCCATGGAAGATTAAAATGCTTACAGATAAGCTGGGTATTTTCAACGAAAAAGGGGGCACTATTGCCTTCCTGCTCGAAAAAGATGGTATCGTGGTGGTAGATGCACAGTTTCCGGATACAGCTCCGCATTTGATTGATGAATTGAAAAAGAAAACAGATAAACCCTTTCAACTACTTATTAATACACACCATCACGGCGATCATACCAGTGGAAATATTGCTTTTAAAGGATTAGTGAAAAATGTACTGGCACATACCAATTCAAAAGTTAACCAGGAAAGAGTAGCTAAGGAAAAGAAAACAGAAGATCAGCAACTATATCCCGACTGGACTTTTGGTAACGTCTGGTGCCAGAAAGCTGGTAATGAAAAAATATGTCTGCATTATTTCGGGCCGGGGCATACGAATGGTGATGCCATTATTCATTTTAAACATGCCAATGTGGTGCATATGGGAGATTTGTGTTTCAACCGCCGTCATCCTTATATTGATAAATCAGCAGGTGCCAACATTAAAAACTGGATTGAGTTGCTGGATAAAACTGCCAATAAATTCAGTAAAAAAACAGCATACATATTTGGTCATTCCGGCGATGGGTATGAAGTTACGGGTACCAAAGATGATCTTAACGCTTTTGGTGATTACCTCGGGAATGTATTGAAATTCGTGGAAGGTGAAATAAAAGCCGGTAAAACCAGAGACGAAATTTTAAAAGCTAAAACATTTCCCGGTATTGGTGAATGGAAAGGGGATGGTATTGAAAGGCCATTGGGGGCAGCATACGAAGAACTCACTTCGAAATAGAATCCATTAATTTTTCCAGCACATAATAAGTAATGGGACAGAAAGTGGAGTTTTTAAGCGTTAACTGTTGCCTTTTAATGATAACATCCTCATCAGTATAAGGGAAGCGTTCGCAATCAGATGGACGAACATCATAAATGCTGCAATAATTATCATTCCCTAAAAAAGGGCAGGGTTTTGATCTGACTACATAATCTCCTTCTTCATCCAGGTACAAATAAGTTTCAATAAAATCACCTTCCTTCATGCGCAGGTGTTTGGCAATACGTTTAATATCCGGAGTTTTAAATCTTGGGGAATAATTTTTACAGCAATTGGCACATTGCAGGCAATCTACTTTCTTAAAAGCTTCTTCATTAAGTTCTGGCAGCAGTTTAAGCACCTTGTTCTTATCGGCCCGTTGAAGCATTTGCTTGTATTGCTTCTGGTGTTCGGCACTTTTCTTTTCCCAGTTTTGTAACAGCTTTTCCGGCATATTGCAAATAAAGTTAATTCAAATCATTTCACAGCTTTTCCCCATCAGAATAACTCAGCTTTTTTATGGTGCATCTCCCGTAAATTTGCGCATCTTTTTAAACGGTCAACCCTCACATCTATGAATCTTTTTGAAGCACAGCAAAATGAATTTAAGCAAAGACATATAGGCCCAAACGAACAGGATACCCGGCAAATGCTGAAAACAATTGGTGAATCTTCTCTGGAATCGCTGATAAATAAAACGGTTCCACCAGCTATCCGCATGCCACATGCATTAGAGCTGCCGGCAGCCATGAGTGAGAATGAATATTTGCAGCACATTAAAGAAATCAGTTTTAAAAATAAAGTTTATAAAAATTATATTGGCCAGGGCTACTATGATACGATCACTCCCAGTGTGATTCTGAGAAACATTTTTGAAAACCCGGGTTGGTATACCCAATACACACCCTACCAGGCAGAAATATCGCAGGGACGCTTAGAAAGTTTGTTGAACTTTCAAACGATGGTAAGTGATTTAACAGGTTTGCCAATTGCCAATGCTTCTTTGCTGGATGAAGCCACTGCAGCAGCGGAAGCAATGACAATGTTTTTCAATACACTTAATAAGGACCATGATCATATAAGCAGACCAAAATTTTTTGTAGATGCTGAAACGTTTCCGCAAACAAAAGACGTATTGGTGACAAGAGCGGTACCTGTAGGCATTGAAGTTGTATTTGGAGAATATAAATCTGCTGTATTAGATGCATCTTATTTTGGTGCATTGGTTCAATACCCCAATGATAAAGGAGCTGTGGAAGATTACCGTGACTTTATCAATAAAGTTCATGCTGTTGGTGCATTTGTGGTAATGGCAACCGATCTGCTGGCATTAACATTATTAACGCCGCCTGGTGAATTAGGTGCAGATGTAGCTTGTGGTTCTGCACAGCGTTTTGGTGTGCCATTGGGTTTTGGTGGTCCGCATGCTGCATTCTTCTCTGCAAAAGATGATTTCAAAAGAAACTTGCCCGGCCGTATCATTGGCGTGAGTATTGATGCACAGGGTAACCGGGCATTAAGAATGGCTTTGCAAACAAGAGAGCAGCATATTAAAAGAGAAAAAGCAACTTCAAATATTTGTACAGCACAGGCATTGCTGGCTAATATGGCAGCGATGTATGCCGTATATCACGGACCGGAAGGATTGAAAAACATTGCCAAGCGTACGGCATTACTCACACAAACAGTAGCAGATGCCGTTAAAGAAAGAGGTTTTGAATTACTGTCAGATCATTTCTTTGATACTATAACTGTTAAAACAGATAAGGCCAGTGCTATTTATGAAAAGGCATTGTGGCAGCAAATCAACCTCCGTTATGCCGGCGATAATTTAATTGGTATTTCACTGGATGAAGCAATAACAACTTATGATTTATTTGATCTGATCAATTGTTTTGAAAACGATGAAGACCCGGTGGCATTTGATATAGATGAAGAAGCCATGCTTAGTCATATCCCGTCTTCTTTAACAAGAACATCATCATACTTGCAGCACCCGAATTTTAACAGTCACCACAGCGAAAGCCAGATGATGCGGTATATAAAAATGCTGGAGAACAAAGATCTTTCTTTAAATACTTCCATGATATCGTTGGGTAGTTGTACTATGAAATTGAATGCCGCTTCAGAAATGATACCGTTAAGTTGGGTTCATTGGAGCAAGATGCATCCGTTTGCACCTATTGATCAAACAGAAGGGTACCAGCTAATGGTGGATGCGTTAAGTGATTATCTCTGTAAAATAACAGCCTTTGATGCCTGCAGCCTGCAACCAAACAGTGGTGCACAGGGTGAGTATGCCGGTTTATTAACCATTCGTGGTTATCATAAAGCAAACGGAGAGGAGCATCGTAATGTAATGCTCATACCAATTTCTGCCCACGGTACAAACCCGGCCAGTGCAGTGATGGCAGGAATGAAAGTGGTAGTGGTTAAAGCATTGGAGAACGGGTATATTGATGTGGAAGACTTAAAAGCTAAAGCCAGTCAATATGCAAAAGAGTTAGCAGGTATCATGATTACTTATCCAAGTACTTATGGTGTGTATGAAGAAACGGTAAAAGAAATCACAGATATCATTCATCAGTACGGAGGCCAGGTATATATGGATGGTGCCAATATGAATGCGCAGGTAGGATTAACAGCACCCGGGTTAATTGGGGCAGATGTTTGTCACCTTAATTTGCACAAAACATTTGCCATACCACATGGTGGTGGTGGTCCTGGTATGGGGCCCATTTGTGTGAAATCACATTTAGAACCTTATTTACCCGGACATACCAGTACCCATTTGCAATCAACAACAAATGCCGTATCTGCTGCTCCTTTTGGAAGTGCATCCATTTTATTGATCAGTTATGGATATATCCGCATGCTGGGTTATGACGGGGCGAAAGCGGCAACTGAATATGCTATTCTCAATGCCAACTATATGCGGGCAAGGCTGGAAAAAGATTTTGAAATTCTTTATACAAATCATAACGGGCAGTGTGCTCATGAATTTATCGTTGATTTACGTCCGTTTAAAAAATCTGCTGAGATTGAAGCAGAAGATATAGCCAAGCGTTTAATTGACTATGGTTTTCATGCTCCAACCATGAGTTTTCCGGTACCCGGTACAATTATGATTGAGCCAACCGAAAGTGAAGATAAAGCTGAGTTAGATCGCTTTTGCGATGCCCTTATAAGTATAAGAAATGAAATTAAAGCCATTGAAGATGGTAGCGCTGACAAAAAAGATAATGCATTGAAACATGCACCACATACGCAGTTTACTGTAACTGCCAATGAATGGAACCATGGTTATACAAGAGAACAGGCAGCATTTCCCCTGGAGTATGTAAAGCAAAATAAATTCTGGCCTGCAGTGGCAAGAGTTAATAATACACATGGTGACAGAAATTTAATTTGTACCTGTGAGCCTGTGAGCAGTTACGCTGAGGCAGAAGCATAAATAATAATACAAAATGATAAGGCTGGAATTTATTTCCGGCCTTTTTTTATGCGAAGAGTTTTTATGATTTATAGTAATTTCATAATTAAAGGGCCACTATGAAAAATATTTTTATTTTATTAGCTCTATTGATAACAATTTCACAGTTGTCAATTGCTCAACCAAAATTGGATGCAGCTTTATTAAAAGCAAAAGCACCAGAAACATTCAAAGCTGAGTTTGAGACATCAGCAGGTGATTTCACCATAGAAGTTTACAGGAATTGGGCACCCATTGCGGCAGACCGGTTTTATCAATTGGTTAAAACTGGGTATTATAATAATTGCCTGGTGTTTCGTGCAGTAAAAAATAATTTGGTTCAGTTTGGTGTATCTCCTGATAAAATAAAAAATATTTTCTGGCAAAAACACTACTTGCCGGACGAGCCTGTTAAGGCTTCTAATACGGATAGTACTGTTTGCTTTGCAAGGGGTGGCCCTGATACAAGAAAGACTTCTGTATTTATTAATTTGAAAAATAACCCTGCGTATGACACAGTTGATATTTCGGGTGTAAAAGGTTTTGTTCCTTTTGGCAAAGTAATTGGCGGTATGGATATTGTACGTAAACTAAACTCGGAGTATGGAAACGATCCGATGCAATTTGTTGACTCGGTCTATTTTAAAGGGAACGGTCATTTGCTAAAAAAATTCCCTGCTCTTGATATAATAAAGCAAGTAATACTTAAGTAATATCGTAGAATTACGGGTAAATAGAAGTTTTTTTTATTATGTGGAGAAGTTTTAAAGGATTTTTTTTAAAGATCAGTAAAAAAATCTTGGAAAAGTGCAGGCAAAAAATGTACTTTTATGGTACAGAAGTACAAAGAACCTCCAAAATACCCACTATTTTTGCCTATAAGCTTCTGATTTTATCCGTTCCACTGCCTTTGAAAACTGGCTGAATCCGTTCCTGTTATTACTAAATACTTTAAAAACAGGTGTTATGAAAAGAATTTCTACAATTTTCAGCAACGACACAGTAAAGGCAACTTTGTTTTTGGTTGTTTTTTTTGCTGCATTAGGCGTTGTGATTTTTATTACTTGGGGTAAATAATAATATTTACCATACTTGATTGTTTTCTGACAGGTTAAATACCTGTCCAAATATTTTATTGTTTCGCAAAACTATAATCCTTGGGGGAATTAATTAAGTTCCCCCTTTTTATTGCCATTTTTTAAGCAATCTTATCCCAATAAAAGTGAAAAGGCAAATAAGGGCTATAACATACCATAAATATGTAAACCCCAAATTTTTCATCAATTGGGTCCCAATTAAAGGCGAAAAAATTTGTGCAAAGGAAAATGCCATTGTATAAAGTGCAGCATATTGACCACGGTTTTGTTCTGTGCTTAATGAAATCCAGTGCGAATTCATAAACGGCATGGATATCATTTCTCCAATGGTTATAACACTTACAGCCCCGATTGCTAATAAAACAGAGTAGGAAAAAATATTAAAGAAGAGAAAAGAAATACCTGTTAATAAAACGCCGATACCCATAAAAGTGATATTGCTTCGTTTGCCTTCCAATTTAAATACTAAGATCAGTTCAAATAAGGCAATAATAATCCCATTTAACGCCATCACAAACCCGCTTTGTGTTTTGCTCATGCCTAATTCTTTGATATAAAATACAGGTACAGTAGAGTTCATTTGAAAAAAACAGAACGCATAGGCTATGGTAAGGAAAATAAAAAAAAGGTAAAGCTTGTCCCTGTAAGCTGATTTTATATTAGCAGATGAAATTGTTTTTGTTTTTTCGGCATGTCTTTTACCTGATTTGATTGCTGGTAACAGAACCCGCATAGCAATTGCTGCTGCAATGCAGGTTATGCCATCTGCCCAAAATAATAATTGGTAATTGATGTCGGCCAGTATGCCACCGATTGCCGGCCCAATACCCCAACCAAGATTTACTGCTAACCGGTGAATAGCATAGGATCTTGTTCTGTTTTCGGGACTGCTGTAATGTGCAATAGCAGCCGAATTTGCCGGGCGGAATGCTTCCCCGGCAAGACTCAAAAAGAAAATAGTAATGCCAAGTGAAATGGGTGTATGCATGAAACCCATTGCAATAAAAATGAGACCATTTAAAATGAGTGTAATAAACTGAATAGGATAAAACCCCAGCCTGTCTGAAAGTAAACCACCAAGATAAGCTCCTAATACTGCACCGATACCAAATAATGCCATGATCAATCCGGCTATGCCGGCGTCAAAATGTAATCCGTCAATCATGTAAGGCAACATGAAAGGGATAACCATCGTACCGCTTCGGTTTATAAACAATACAATAGCCAGGTACCAGGTATTTTTTGAAAGACCTGCATAAGCTTGTTTGTAAAGGGAAATTGTATTACTGATCATGGAGGGCACAAAAATAAAGGCATTAATAATAACTCCGTAATCTTTAGCTTTGATTGTTAAAGCAAATCAATGATCACTTCATACACTTTATTTAATTGGGTTTCTGTTATGCAGTATGGAGGCATTATATAAACTGTATTTCCCAGGGGCCGTAGATAAACACCCAGTGCCATTGATTTTTGTGTAATGATGGATGAAATAGTATTGAGGTATTCATCTTTACCATCCGTGATCTCAAAAGCGATAATTGTTCCTGTCTGCCGGGTATTTTTTATGTGAGCTTTTTGTTCCAGTAATTGCAATTCATTGATAAATTTCCTGTTTTCAACTTCAATCCATTTTATTTTGCTCAAACTGTTTTCTTTTTCTATTAAATCTATACTGGCTATTGCCGCTGTACAAGCGATTGGATTGGCGGTAAATGAATGTCCGTGATAAAATGTTTTTAATTTATCGGCACTTACAAATGCATTATAAATTTTACTTGTGCAGGCTGTTACACCCAATGCCATTGTACCACCTGTTAATCCTTTGCTTAAACAAATTATGTCTGGGCATATATCGCAATATTCCGAAGCGAATAATTTACCGGTACGTCCAAATCCCGTCATTACTTCATCGGCAATACAAATAATATCATCTTCTTTACATTGTTTCAGAAGTGTATTCAACAGTACAGCATCATACATTTTCATACCTCCGGCTCCTTGTACTAATGGTTCATATACAAAGGCAGCGATTTGAGATGAGTGTTGACGAATGACAGAAGTCAGTTGTTGAATATTTTCTGCGGTAGGAGTGTCAATAAAAATTACCTCAAATAATTTATCCTGAAACGCCATGGTAAAAACACTTCTGTCACTTACACTCATCGCACCAAATGTATCACCATGGTAACTGTTGTTAAAGGCAAGTATTTTATTCCTTGTTTGTTTATTGTTTGTGGTTTGTTGATTCCACCAGTATTGCAATGCCATTTTAACGGCTACCTCCGTTGAGGTGGAGCCATTATCGCTATAAAATATTTTTTCAAAGTTCACGGGAAGAATTTTTAGTAACCGTTCAGCCAGTTCAACAGCCGGTTCATGTGTAAATCCTGCAAAAATGATATGCTCTAATTTCTTTGCCTGCTCATAAATTTTTTTAGCTATATAGGGATGAGCATGACCATGTAAATTAACCCACCAGCTGCTGATTGCATCAATATAATCGTTTCCTTCTTCATCAAACAATAAAGCACCTTCGCCTCTTGAAACAGGTACCGGCGGCAACATATCTTTTTGTTGTGTAAACGGATGCCAAATAACTTTTTTATCTCTCTCAGTGAGGTTGCTCATATCTTTCAAAGATAGGGAACAAGCGTTTTACTGTTTCAATAAGCAAATGAAGTCATTAAAAAAGATCATTTTCATTTTCTGTAAAGAGGTTACTGCTTAAATAGCGATCGCCACGATCGCAAACAATAAATACAATTACGCCGCTACTTAATTCTTTTGCTAATCGTATCGCTGCTGATGCAGCGCCACCACTGCTCATACCTGCAAAGATCGCTTCGGATTTAGCAAGTTCTCTGGCCATTTCAGTAGCTTCTTTTTGTGATACATCCATAATACGATCAACTTTTGCGGGGTCAAATATTTCAGGTAAATATTCTTTTGGCCATCTTCTGATACCCGGAATGGAAGAATCTTCTGTTGGCTGGCAACCTACTATTTGTATTGCTGGATTTTTTTCTTTAAAAAAACGGGAACAACCCATGATCGTTCCGGTTGTGCCCATGGAACTTACAAAATGCGTTATGGTTTGATGGGTATCTCTCCAGATTTCGGGGGCGGTAGTTTTATAATGGGCCAGGTAATTATCGGGATTTGAAAATTGGTTCAAAATAAAAAACCCCCCGGTAGCAGCTTTTGCTTCTGCATAATCACGGCATTTTTCAATGCTTTGTAATAAAGTAACTTTTGCACCGTAGGCTTCCATGGTTTGTGTACGTTCTCTTGTACTGCTGCCGGGCATTACTAATTCTATTTCTAAATTATAAAGCCGGGCAATCATCGCCAGGGCAATGCCGGTATTGCCGCTGGTGGCTTCAATAAGCTTCATCCCGGGTTTAATATCGCCTCTTTCTAATGCAGAGCGGATCATGTTTAATGCGGGTCTGTCCTTAACACTTCCCCCGGGGTTATCGCCTTCCAGCTTTGCAAAAATGGAAACCTTCGGATTTGGGTTTAATTTTTTAATTTCTACCAAGGGGGTATTTCCTACCAAATCAAGTATGCTGGCCATGCGATGGTTTTAATTCAAAAAACAAAATTAACCTAAGCCCTTCCTGAATTTTGTTAGAATAATTACAAATTCCTTATTTAGTAAGCTCCTCATTATTTAAAACAGACCATTTATAAAATATTGAGCCGTATGCAACGGTAAACACTCTTTCTTTGTCAGCTTTTTCAGACCATAATGGATTATCACAAACTTGTAAAAGACTGCCTGAAAGGGAATAACTGGGCACAGAAACAACTGTACGACCATTTTGCGGACAGTATGCTGGGCGTATGCTATCGTTATACTAAATCTGTTACGGATGCTGAAGATGTGCTGCAGGAAGGATTTGTGAAAGTATTTATGAACCTGCATCAATTCCGTTTTGAAGGCGAACTGGGCGGGTGGATAAGAAGAATAATGGTGAACGCTGCTTTAAATTACCTGAAGAAGAACAGGACCTATCAAAGTGAACTTTTATTTACCGATACAACATTGCATCCGGTGGCAGACGATAACCCGGAACTAAGGATTACAGGTAAAGAACTGGCGGATTTGATACGGCAATTACCAACCGGTTACCAAACGATATTCAACCTGCATGCAGTGGAAGGGTTTACCCATGTAGAAATTGGTAAAATGCTTGGTATAAACGAAGGTACTTCCAGGAGCCAGTATGCAAGAGCAAGAGCTTTACTTATAACATGGGTGGAAAAATTATACGATGACAATAAACTGAAATTATATGCCGGCAAATGATTTTGAAAAAAGGGCTGAACAATTGCTGGATGATGTTAAGATACGTCCCAGTGACCGGGTATGGGTGGAAGTGGAAAAACGCATCCGGGAAAAAAAACGCAGGCGCTGGATCCTAATTATCCCATTGCTGGCAGGACTGGTAGCAGGAGGAATTTTTATTGTAGAGAAATCTCTTAACGGTAAACAAGAAAGCCAGGTTGCTGCTATAGGAAAAAAAGCTAATGAAAATAGCGTTTTAAAAGATAATAAGAATAATGATGTTGTAACTGAAACAGATCAGCCGAAAGATGAAAACAAAACGATAAATCACCATAAAGAAACTTCGGTTTCTGAAATGGAACATAAAATTAATGCTGTAATTAAGGAGCAAGGCGATAAATCAGAAAGTATTCAAAGAAATAAAAAAAACGTGCAGCAAAATCTGCTAAAACAAAAAAGTATAACCAATAAAGTAATTATTGCCCGGATTAATAGTGAAGAAAAAAATAAAGCAATTATCCACCAGGAAAAGCAACTGATAAATGGTAAAAATGCGGTTGTAGCTAAAGAATCAAAAAGCAATAAAGTTGATATAAAAATTATATCTGAAAATAACCCGGATGAAAATAGTGTAACAAATCACTACACTGCCGATACAAATAAATTAACAGAACAAAGTAATCCTTCAGGAATAAGTACGGGTGAATCCAAAAAAGAAAAAGTTAATCAGGTAGTTGATTCTGCTGCAAAAATTGAAAACCCGGTTGTAAAAGAATTAGACAGGCAAAAGAAAAGAGATGCAAAAAAGAAATGGCAGTTTGGAATACTGATTTCGGGTGGTATTTCAAATGCAAAGAACAATGTATTTGATATTGCTTCTACATCGCTGGATAAAGCACTTGCCCCATTAGTTGGTTCCAATCCTGGTCCGGTGGTTAATAATTATCCCTCCCGAAACTATGCTGCTTTTGCTATGCAGGCGGGTGTGTTTATACAAAAAAACATTTCAAGGAAAAGTGATATTTCAACCGGCTTAAATTATGCACTGTATCAGTCAAGGATCACTACCGGGCAGGAATATAATTCCGTACCGGCCAATTTAACGCAGTTTAGCTCTGTACGTGCAGCTAATTCTGTTTCTGGTAATAATCAAAACTATTATTCAAAGCTCCATTATCTTGAAGTGCCGGTAAATTTTTCAACACAAATTAACCGGGGTAAAAAATTGCCTTTACACTGGAGTGCCGGGGCTTCAATCGGGTTTTTAATGGGCTCCAATTATCTTCATTTTGATACCCTTAATCATGGTGTGTATTTTAAAGATAATAGCTTATTAACGAAAACCAATATCAGTTTACAATCCGGATTTAGTTTTACTTTCTTTCAGCAAACCAAATCTCCCGTTTCAGCAGGGCCATTGGTGCAATTTGGTTTAATGGATTTTATCAAAGGAGACAGGGATAAACGCTATTGGTTATATGGGGGTCTGCGCTTACAAATGTTGCTCAGCCAAAAAAAGAAAAAGTAGCTGCAACGCTTTTCTCTGGCAGATGGTCAGCTATATAAACCATTTGTTATGAGAAAGACAAGCACCAAAGCAGCATTCACCGGTATTACCTTACTTATTATTTTGTGTTTCAGTTCCTGTTTTAAAGACAGCTGTACCAAAACGTATTCATACACTATTAACGAACCCGTATATGCAACGGTTGCCCAGGTAAGAGCCAATATTAAAAGTAATACACCACGGGAAATAGAGTACCCGGGAAAATTATTTATCCGGGGAAATTATATTTTCTTAAATGAGATTGATAAAGGAATTCATATAATCAATAATACGAATCCGGCATCGCCGAAACAGGTTGCTTTTATTGATATACCCGGTAATATTGATTTGGCAGTGAAAGGAGATGTTTTATATGCTGATTTATATACAGACCTCGTTGCCATTGATATCAGTAATCCTCTGAGTATTGCAGTAAAAAAAATTGTGGAAGGTGTTTTTCCGCACCGGCTATACAGCAATGGTTTTTCGCCCGACTCAAATTTGATCATCACTAAGTGGAACACGAGGGATACAACCATTAAAGAAGATTGTAACCAGCAGATGGTATGGGGACGGCCGGATGTACTGTTCCTTGCTTCCGGGGATGCAACAAAAAATAATTTATCTACCATAGCCATTGGCACTGGTGGTTCCATGGCAAGATTTGCAGTAGTAAATAATTATTTATATACAGTTGGGCTCAATGAATTATCTGCCTTTACCATTTCAGAAGCGACAAATCCTTCTTTAATTAAGAAAAATGAGATCGGATGGAATATTGAAACCATCTACCCATTTAAAAACCGTTTGTTTATTGGTTCACGTCAGGGAATGTTTATTTATGATATTTCCAATCCCTCCTCTCCGGAGAAATTAGGCGAAGCCAGCCATGTAAGAAGTTGTGACCCGGTAATTGCTGAGGATAATTATGCTTATGTAACCCTTCGTTCCGGTACGCTGTGCGAAGGATTTTCAAATCAATTAGATGTTTTAAATATTACCAATCCTTTATCGCCATCTCTTATCAAATCTTATCCCATGACGAATCCGCACGGATTGTCAAAAGATGGTAGTATCCTGTTTGTTTGTGATGGGAAAGACGGGCTTAAAATTTTTGATGCTTCAGGCGTAACAAACATCAATATGATAAAGCAAATTAAGATGAGCGAAACTTTTGATGTGATTGCGTATAATAAAATAGCCATAGTATCTGCGGAAGACGGATTATATCAATATGATTATACAAATACAAATGATATAAAACTGTTGAGTAAAATGGGATTAAAAAGATAAATGGTAAGCCATGAAGAAAATTATTTTTACAATACTATTGTTATTGCCGTTTATTCTCTCATTGGCGCAGGAATCAAAAGATAAACCGAAGGCCAAAAGCTGTGGATGCCGCTTTCAGTCGATTAACCAGACAGGGCTGTTGCAGGGGCAATATGAATCCGCCGTATTGTTACAAACAGTAAATGGTATAAGGATGAAGCAATGGTTTACTGGCATAGGTGCCGGTATTGATTATTACCGTTTCCGCAGTATTCCTGTTTTTGCTGATGTTAGAAGATATTTACTAAACAAAAAGTCAAGTCCGTTTATATATGCCGATGGAGGAGTAAATTTTAGCTGGGTGGAGAACAGTAAGAAAATATTATCTAACCGGGGAGTTACAGCTGGTTTCAGCAATGGGTTATATACAGATGTGGGGCTGGGATATTCATTTGGCGTTAAAAATAATGTGGCTTTTTTGCTGAGTGCAGGTTATAGTTACAGGAATATTACAGAAAAAAGAGAAATAACTGTATGGTGTTTTATGCCCCCTTGTCCACCATATATTGAAACGTATAAATATGGATTAAACAGGCTGGCTGTTAAATTAGGTGTACAGTTTTAAATAACAGGTATATATAACAACTTGATGTTATTTGCCTGCGTTTAGTTAATCATTGAATGAATTTCAAATTTCTTTTAATGCCATTGTATTTGCTGCGTTTTAAAGGAGATTGCTGAAATATTTTTTTAAACGATTCCTCTGTCAGCGCTTCCCAGTCAGATGTGGAAAAATTTAATACTTCAGGTAATGGGGTAAATTTTATTTCATTTGTTGGTTTGCTGAAACGGTTCCATGGGCATACATCCTGGCAGGTGTCGCAGCCAAACATCCAGTTATCAAATTTCCCTTTCATTTCACCGGGTAATAAAGCCTCCTTTAGTTCGATGGTAAAATAAGAGATACACTTACTTCCATCAACAACCTTATCCGGCAAAATGGCTTCAGTGGGGCAGGCGTCAATACATTTTGTGCAGCTGCCGCAATAATCTTTTGCAAAGGCATCGTCATACTCTAGTTCCAGGTCAACAATAAGTGTCGCAATAAAAAAGAAAGAACCATTTTGTTTTGTGAGTAAATTCCCATTTTTACCAATCCAGCCTAACCCGCTGTTTACTGCCCAGCTTCTTTCGAGTACGGGAGCACTGTCAACAAATCCTCTTCCGTTTACTTCGCCAATATTTTCTTTTATCTGCTGCAGTAATAATTTTAATTTATCCCTTATGACTTTATGATAATCGTTCCCATAAGCATATTTTGCAATTTTAGGTGCGTTTTCTGGTTGAGAATGTAAAGGGTAATAATTAAGTAAAAGTGTAATTACCGATTTTGCTCCCGGAACTAATTTTGCCGGATCTACTCTTAAATCAAAATGATTTTGCATGTATTGCATTTGTCCCTGCATCCCTTTGTTAAGCCATTGCTCCAGTCGTTTTGCGTCCGCTTCAAGGTAAACTGCTTTGGCAATACCACAGTAGTCAAACCCCAGTTGTTTTGCCTGATTTTTTATATATGTAGTTGGGTGTAAAATTTTTTTTAGAATTATGAGCGGTGATAGTTTATTTTATTAAAAGTATTTATAAATTACATTTCATTTAATCCTTATTATCATGAAATTTAAAACTTTTATTGTATCAACCGCTCTTTTAAGTATCTCATTTGCCGGATTTACCCAGGATAAATCAAATGTAAAATTTGTTAAAATTTCTGCCGAAGATTTTAATATAACCAGCCCTGTTATCGATAGCTCCACGGCAGCCGTGGTGGTTGCTGATATTGGTAGTTCAGAATTTGAAGGAAACCGTAAAGCTGGTTTTTCCATTCGTTATAAACGCTTTGCCCGCATCAAAATCTTAACTAAAAATGGTATTGATGCAGCTAATGTACAAATTCCATTATATGTTGATGGACAGGCAGAAGAAAAACTGGATAACCTGAAAGCCTATACTTATAATCTTGAAAACGGAAAAGTAGTTGAAACAAAACTGGAAAGCGAGTCAGTTTTTAAAGAGAAGGTAAATAAAAAAGTTTCGGTAAGAAAATTCACTATGCCTGCAGTTAAACCGGGCTCAATTATAGAATTTACATACACCATTGTATCAGATTTTATTTTTAATCTTCAGCCATGGGAATTTCAGGGCGAATATCCCAGGTTATGGAGCGAATACAGGGTTGATATACCAGAATATTTCAGGTATATCTTTTTATCACAGGGTTCCAAAGATTTTTTTATTAAAAAAGATGAAACTACCAGGGGCAGGTGGGAAATAACCTTTCGGGCAAATTCTACGGAAAGATCGGAAACAGAAAAATTGGAGGGGAATATTCAATCCAACAGGTGGGTGATGAAAGATTTGCCGGCTTTAAAAGAAGAAGCATTTACTTCTACAATTGATAATCATACTTCTAAAATTCAATTCCAATTAGCCTCTATACATTATCCTAACAGTCCGTTTCGGCCGGTGATGAGCAGTTGGGATAAGGCAATGGAAGATTTGATGAAAGATGATGAGTTCGGCGAACTGCTCTCACATCCTAACAACTGGCTGGATGATGACATGAAAGCAATTACAGATGGTGCCGCTACTCCACTTGAAAAAGCGAAGCAAATATTTAAGTATATTAAAAATAATTTTACCGCAACAAGAAGATCCGGTGTCTATTTAACAGATAATCTTAAAACTATTTTTAAAAATAAACATGGGAATGTAGCAGAAATTAATTTGCTGCTAACAGCAATGTTGCTCCATGAAAATATTAAAGCTTTTCCTGTTTTACTCAGCACCAGGGACCATGGTTATACAAATGAACTATATCCTATTTTAGAAAAATTTAACTACGTCATCTGCCTTGCCCAAATAAGCAATAATGATGTCTTGCTGGATGCCTCTAACCCCAGCCTTGGTTTTGGCCAGTTACACTGGAAATGTTATAATGGCCATTGCAGGGTTGTTGATCCCAAAGACCCATCACCTGTTTACCTGGTGGCCGATTCACTTAAGGAAAAAAAGTTTACGCTGATAAATATTGCCAATGATGAAAAAGAAGGATGGGCAGGCACGGTAACAAACACACTCGGTACCTACGAGTCTATATCGGTTAAAGAAGAAGTTTTTGATAAAGGGTTGGATGAATTTTTCAAGAAAGTAAAGTCTGACTATACGATGGAGATAAAAATGGGTAATACGGGTATTGATTCTTTAAAACAGGATGGCATGCCAGTTAATATACACTACGACATTAATTTCAACCTCAATAAAGACGAGGATATTATTTATTTTAACCCACTACTGTCTGAGGCGTATAAAGAAAATCCTTTTAAATCTGCCGCAAGGAAATACCCGGTAGAAATGCCTTATGCTTTTGATGAAACCATTATTGCCAATATAGAAGTGCCTGCTGGTTATGAATTAGATGAACTGCCCAAATCCTCAAGGGTGAATTATAATGAAGATGAAGGTTCTTTTGAATACCTTATTGGAAAAACAAATGATGGTGGCATCCAGTTACGCTGCCGCATAAAAATGAACAGGGCTAATTTTCAACCAGAGGAATACGAATCGCTCAGGGATTTTTATGCGTATATCGTAAAAAAACAGGCCGAACCTGTAGTGTTTAAAAAGAAGCAATAATTTATGAGGATACTTACAATTATAGCCTTAACGCTGTTTACTCATACGTTATTTGCCCAGGAGTTTATGGCTTTGCTGATACCTGATTCACTTAAGCAGGGTGCTGATGTGGTAAAAAGGTATGAAGAATATGTACTGGAAATAAAATCTCCCGGTAAAGCAAAAATTTATGAAAGGCATGTATATACTATTTTAAACGAAGCGGCCCGTTCTTACACTAAGTATAGAACTTACTACGATAAATTTACTTCCATAAACAGTGTTTCTGGCACTTTATATAATTTCTTCGGTAAAGAAATCAAGCATTTGAAAAAAAAGGACTGGCAGGATATGAGCACATACGATGGTATAAGCTTGATGACAGATAACAGAGTTAAAGTAAACGAGTTTTTTTATACAGAATATCCTTATACAGTAGATTACGAAGAAGAAGATGAAACAGAAGGCGTTTTAGATTTTACTGATTGGTATCCGGTATCTGCTTACCGTATGTCGGTACAGCAAAGCAAATACACTATTATTGCCCCCTCTAATTATGAAGTAAGGTATAAGCAAATGAACTTTACAACGGCCCCAACAATAACTGAAAAAGACGGTAAAAAAATTTATACCTGGGAAATAAAAAATATCCCAGCGTATAAATATGAGGAGGCTGCACCATATATACAGGAAATTGTGCCCAATATCCATTTTGCACCATCTGCCTTAGAAGCGGAGGGCTATGTTGGTAATATGACATCCTGGGAAAGCTATGGTAAATTTTTTTATCAATTAGTCAAAGGCAGGGATGCATTACCGGCAGATATAAAAAGTAAAGTGCACGAGCTTACAGATAACCTTAAATCTGATAAGGAAAAGATTTTTGTGCTGTATAATTTTTTGCAAAAAAATACACACTATATAAGTATTCAGTTAGGCATTGGTGGCTGGCAGCCTTTTGATGCAACCTATGTTGCCGAAAAAAAATATGGTGATTGTAAGGCGCTGTCCAATTATATGATAGCATTACTTAAAGAAGCCGGTATAAAAGCTAAGTATGCAGAAATCTATGGGGGTAAAGATCATCCTCTTTTTATGGAGGATTTTCCCTGTTTGCAATCAAACCATGTAATATCCTGCGTACCTATGGGAAAAGATACTATTTGGCTGGAGTGCACCAGTCAGACAAAATCTCCCGGTTATATGGGAAGTTTTACCGGGAATAGAAAAGCCGTTATTATTGATGAGGAAGGCGGTCACGTTGTCAATACACCGAAATATAAAGCATCAGATAATTTACAACGCACTAAAGTAATTGCAACTATCAACGAAGAGGGGCTACTTGATGCAGAAATCAAATCATAAAAAACTCATTTATTCATATTGATACTGCTGAAATTAAAATTCCGGCCGGGTATAAACTTGAAAGCAAACCTAAAGATATTTTTCTTGAAACCAAATTCGGAAATTATAAAATGTCTGTACAGGCAGAGGACGACAAAATTATTTACTATCGAAAACGGGAGCAGAACAGTGCCCGCATCCCTGCCAAAGAATACAACGATTTAGTAAAATATTTTGAACAGGTATATAAAGCAGACAGGGCTAAGATTGTATTTGTGAAATCAGAATAAGTTTTACTTATCTTCTTCAAGGTTCAACTTGTGAAAAAAACGATGGGCAATTGGGGTAAGCAGTAAACCGATATTTGTAATAAAAGCCACACCGCTGAACAGTGCGTAGAAAGATGCAAAGACCTTTGCAGTTTTGGTAAGATGTACATCTGCATCAATAACCGGCCCCATACCACTTAATATCATAGAAGCATTTAACAGACTATCATACCAGTCAAATTCCGGAACGGTTAGTTTATAGCCAGCAACACCAATTAATAAACAAACAAAAAGGATAAAAGAAGCCAGAAAAAAATTCTTCCATAAACGGCGGTAAAAAACCCGTGATGGTGCAAGCGGTTGTCGTTTATGTTCATACATGGTGGTATCAGTTTATGTCGAACCCGAAGGTTACAACCAGTTCAAAGTATCCAATTTTATGCGAAGCGCTGTTCCCTTTATCTGTCTTTGTGTTTGTTAATGCATTTATAAAGTGTACAAACCCGGTTTTAGCTGTTCCTTCAAAGAAATTTTTTTTTAAAAGATAATACCTTACACCACCTTCTGTGCTGATATTATAACCAGCTATATGAAAATCGTTATTAAGGCGGCTGCCTCTCCAGGTAAAATCAGTACGGGGAATATTAATGCCTGCCCCCACTTTCCAAATGTAATTCAATAAAGGCCGGGTATTTAGTTTATTTGATAAGAGTTTGTGTTGTTCAACATAATTAAGGTGAAGCCAGTTGGCGCCATCTGTATGTTCAAAATGTAAAAAATCGTTAGGATCTAGTTTTTTGTTCTCGTCTATGGCAACACCGTCAATCTTTCCTTTAACCCGTGCAGTTTGCCCATCTGTAACAATGTATTTAGCATGATCAAAATTTAATTCAAAAGCTTTGGTGTGGCTTTTGTTTAAATAAAATCCAATCCGGTAATTGTATTGGGGAATAGAAATGTCGCCGGGTTCTTTTATAATAGCATCGTAGTCGCCCCGGTCATGTGCTTTTACATTATAGATTTTAAAATCGTTGCCGTTACTCATCCGGAAATGGATAGTACTCCTGGTATACCATTCTGTATTGTAACCCCATTGTAAATAAATGCCTTTTATTATCCTCCTGTCATTTTTTTGTGCCATCAAAGAAAAGGGAATAATCAAAAGGTACAAGAGTAAACATTTTTTCATCGGGCAAAAATAATACTTGGCGGGAGAAAAAGTACTATTCCGGACTGCTTAACACTTCATCAACCAGTTTTTTTAATTCTTTGTAGCGTTCGCCACGGCCTTTGTTGTTAATATTCATCGTAAAAAGAATGGCGCAATAATTTTTTTCGTAATCCACCCAGGGAAAAGTTCCAAACAAGCCGGGACTGGTTACGGCCTTACTACGCTTATCCCCGGAAGCATCATCCATTACCCATTCGCCAAAACCATAACCCCAATGACCAGCTTCAGCCGGAGTGTATGCTACGGTTGCGTTTTTTGCTACATAGTTTTTTTGCATGGCAATAACAGATTCTTTACTCAATATTCTTTTACCATTATACATCCCCTCATTCAATATCATTTGTAAAAACTTTAAATATTCAGTTGGGGTACTCCAGGCGCCGCCGGCAGCAAGCGGTACATTTTTTTTACCAAAATCTGTTTGAGTTAACCCTAATGGTTTGGTAATTCTTTCGGCAAACAATGTTTCAAAATCTTTGCCCCCAATTTTTTCGATCACTGCTGCTGCAATTTGTAAACCTGTATTACTGTAATGAAAAGTCTTGCCCGGTTCACCTTCCATTGGCTGTAATGCAATCATATTAATGGCCTCCTCCATACTTTGCGTTTTATTCATGTTTTCAATACTTTCTCTTAAACTGCCTGACTGTATGCCTGTTAAATGACTTAAGCATTGCCAGATGGTGATCTTACCTTTTCCGTTAGTTGTCATTACAGGTAAAAATTTTCCAATGCTATCGTCAAGTGAAAGTTTGCCCTCATCCACAAATGTCATTACCAGGGCTGCACTAAACCATTTACTGCAACTGGCCACACGTTGACGGGTATTGGTATCAAAATCTTTTAGCAGTTCTTTTGAATCTAATCCTTTTCTTTTTGCAATGAATTTGCCGATCATTTTTTGTTTGCCACTCATCTCATTCATGGCATTACTGTACACTACTTTTCCATCTTTCCAAACCATCAGCACAGCCCGGCCCCCGATCTCTTTCAGGTTATCTTTCATCCATTGGTCCAGGGAACTAAATTTTTGTTGTGAAAAACTGGTCTGTAAGAATAGCAGGAAGGCTGTAAATAAGCTGAATTTGAGGCAGGTAAACTTGTTTTTTGGTGTCATAAAGGCTGAATTGCTTCTTTGGATTGGCTTTTGAGTTATAGGTTTAACGATAAATAAATTAGTCTATTATGAACCTGAATAACTATACCATAAAAGCACAGGAAGCAATTGCCGCCTCACAGCAAATTGCTTTCAATAACAACAATATTAACATTGAAACAGAACACATACTAAAAGCTTTGCTGAATGATGAAGATTCACCTGTTGATTTTCTGCTGAAAAAGAACAATGTAACTGTAAATGTACTGGACAGCAAACTGGATGATAGTATCAACCGCTTACCAAAAGTAAGCACAGGTAATACCGCCGCACAAATGCTGGGCAGAGATGCCAACACTGTTTTACTGAAAGCTTCCAACAACTTAAAAGCATTTGGTGATGAGTTTGTGAGTGTGGAGCATATTTTATTGGCTTTATTGCAGGGAGGTGATAATACTGCCAAACTTTTAAAAGAAGCCGGTTTAACGGAAAAAGGTTTAGTTGCAGCCATCAAGGATTTACGCAAAGGAGATACGATCAAATCTCAAACACAGGAAACGCAGTTCAACGCTTTAAATAAATACGCCAAGAACTTAAATGAACTGGCAAGGCAGGGAAAACTAGATCCGGTTATTGGCCGTGATGAAGAAATAAGAAGAACATTACATATACTAACTCGTCGCAGTAAGAATAACCCGATCCTTGTAGGGGAACCCGGTGTTGGTAAAACAGCTATTGCTGAAGGATTAGCGATGAGAATTGTAAATGGTGATGTACCAGAGAATCTTAAATCTAAAATTATTTATGCACTGGACATGGGTCAGCTTATTGCTGGTGCAAAATATAAGGGCGAATTTGAAGAAAGATTAAAAGGCGTAGTAAAAGAAGTTAGTACCAGCGATGGTGAGATTATCTTGTTTATAGATGAAATTCATACACTCGTAGGGGCAGGTGGTGGAGAAGGAGCAATGGATGCAGCTAATATTTTAAAGCCTGCTTTGGCAAGGGGTGAGCTGAGAGCCATTGGCGCCACTACACTTAATGAGTATCAAAAGTTTTTTGAAAAAGATAAAGCATTGGAACGCCGGTTTCAGAAGGTTATGATAGATGAACCGTCTGTTGACGATGCTATTTCTATTTTGCGTGGGTTAAAAGACCGTTATGAAACACATCACCATGTTCGCATTAAAGACGAAGCAATCATTGCTGCTGTTGAATTATCGCATCGTTATATCACTGACAGGTTTTTACCGGATAAAGCAATTGACTTAATTGATGAAAGTGCAGCCAAACTTCGATTGGAAATGAATTCCATGCCCGAAGAATTAGATAAGCTTGAAAGACAGATACGCCAGTTAGAGATAGAGAGAGAAGCGATAAAAAGAGAAGACGATGAAGTAAAATTAAAAGAACTCAATACAGAGATTGCAAATCTTGCTGTTACAAGAGATACACTTAAAGCAAAATGGAAAGATGAAAAAGAACTGGTGGAGAAAGTACAGGATGCCAAAGCAAAAATTGA
Organism: Sphingobacteriales bacterium; assembly: GCA_016185185.1. Taxonomy (GTDB): domain Bacteria; phylum Bacteroidota; class Bacteroidia; order Chitinophagales; family Chitinophagaceae; genus AWTP1-9. Next base: position 27,166 of record JACPOD010000039.1, read on the forward strand.
AAGCTTGAAACTGGAAGCAGAGCAGGCCGAACGAAATGGTGAGTATGGAAAAGTGGCAGAGATACGTTATGGGAAAGTAAAAGAGCAGGAAGCCACTATTGAAAAATTAAGCAAGCAACTTGCAGAAAGCGGCGAGAAACGTTTATTAAAGGAAGAAGTGGATGCTGAAGATATTGCCGAGAACATCGCTAAAATGACCGGCATACCTGTAACAAAAATGTTGCAAAGCGAAAGAGAGAAATTATTGCATTTGGAAGAACATTTGCACAACAGGGTGGTAGGGCAGGAAGAAGCGATTACTGCTGTTGCCGATGCAATTCGCAGGAGCAGGGCCGGTTTAAGTGATCCGCGAAAACCAATTGGTTCTTTCATTTTCCTGGGAACAACAGGTGTGGGTAAAACAGAATTGGCAAAAGCCCTGGCAGAATATTTGTTTGATGATGAAACGATGATGACAAGGATTGATATGAGTGAATACCAGGAAAAACATACCGTTAGCCGCCTCGTAGGCGCTCCTCCGGGTTATATAGGTTATGAAGAAGGTGGTCAGTTAACCGAATCGGTTCGCCGCAAACCGTATAGCGTGGTGTTGCTGGATGAAATTGAAAAAGCCCATCCCGATGTTTGGAATGTATTGTTACAGGTATTAGATGATGGCCGCCTGACCGATAATAAAGGCCGGGTAGTGAATTTCAAGAACACAATTATCATCATGACCAGTAACCTTGGCAGCCATATTATCCAGGAGAACTTTGAGAAGGTAAATGACAAGAATATTACACAAGTGGTTGAACAAACAAAAAGAGAGGTTGTTAATTTGCTTAAGGAAACGATCCGGCCAGAGTTTCTGAACAGGGTTGATGAAATTATCATGTTTCAACCGCTGCTTAAAAAAGAGGTGGTTGGCATCATCAAAATACAGCTGGAGAACCTTCGCAAACTGGTGGCAAATAATGGTATAAACCTCCAGTTTAGTGATTATGTAATTGACTATCTGGCTGAGCAAGGCTTTGATATTCAATATGGTGCAAGACCGTTGAAAAGATTAGTACAAAAAGAAATGGTAAATCAGCTCAGCAAGCGTATCTTGGCGGGCGAAATCGATAAATCGTTGCCCGTACTGGTAGACGTATTTGATAATACGGTTGTTTTCAGAAACGAATCCACATCCGCCAACAGTACCCAAACGAATCCATCAACTACCAAAACCAGAAAAGAGGAAACAGCTTAAATAATATAAACCCTGCCTGCATTAGAAACAGGAGGGAGGAAAAAAATTACAGATATGGCATTTAAAAAAGACGAACTCATCATCATTCCACCGAGTGAGATATTTGTGGGGAACAAAACAGCCCCGGTAACTTTAATGGAATTTGGCGAATATGAAAATGAAGATTGCGCCAAAGCCAATGAGATAGTGAAACAATTGCTGGAAGAGTACGAAGGAAAAATAAGATTCAATTTTCGTCACTTCCCTCAAACTTTAGTACACCAGCGTAGTTTAAAAGCAAGTGAAGCGGCAGTTGCTGCAGGCCAGGATGGTAAATTTTGGGAGATGCATAACATCCTTTTTGCCAACCGTCGTAACCTGGGTGTTACCAGCTTGAAACTGCATTCAAAAGATGCAGGTATCAAACGCAAAAACTTTTTAGACGACCTGGTAAACGGCACTTTTGGCTGGCAGGTTCAGGATGATATAAGAGAGGCTATTGACTCCGGTGTTAAGCAATTACCTGCTTTTTTTGTAAATGGCGAACCTGTAACGGGTAAACCAACCTATGAAAACCTGCGTAAGGAAATTGATGCAGCATTACGCAAAAGCAAAAAGAAAGCACCCGTAAAACAAAGAGCATAAAATTCTTTAATAGATTTATTAAACCGTTAGTGATTCACTGACGGTTTTTTATTTTTACAAAATGCAGGATAATGCTGCCAAAATATTTTCTGATAACTGGAAACTTTACCAGAAAGTAGTTCAGTTAAATTATATGCATCATGCTGATAGTTTATAATAACCGCATTTAATTTAATCTTATTTGCATTACTTTGATCGGAAGAAAATAAACCATGTATAAACTTTGGCTGCTGGTAATTACTGTCATCTCATTACAGGTTGCTGCTCAAAATATTCCTTACGGTAATAATAAAGCTGCGGGTAAATATTATAATGTGAGGGGTATTAAAATGTATTGTGAAATTTATGGTAAAGGGGTGCCGCTGGTAATGATTCATGGTAATGGCGGTTCTATTACCGATTTTAAAATGAACATTGCCTGGTTTTCAAAACACTATAAAGTAATTGTTGCGGATAACAGGGCTCAGGGAAAATCTGTTGATACAAACGATTCTTTGAGCTATGAAATGATGGCGGATGACATTGCTGCTTTACTGGATACACTTCATGTTGAATCAGCAAATATCATCGGCTGGAGTGATGGTGGCATTGATGGTTTGTTATTAGCTATGCGACATCCTGAAAAAGTAAAGAAACTTGCCATAACGGGTGCCAATCTATGGCCCGGAATAACGGCTGTAACAGAGTCTTCAGTTGAAGATGATAAGAAAAGGCTGGAAGAGTTGAATAATATAACGAACAAGACAACCGCGGAAAAACATGAATACAAACTCCTGCATATGATGCAGGTACAACCCAATATCTCTTTAGAATCACTAAAAAAAATTCAATGCCCAACTTTAGTAATAGCTGGTGATCATGATTTGATAAAACCGGAACATACATTACTAATTTTTAAACATTTACCACACGCATATTTGTGGATCGTTCCCAACTCTACTCATTCTACACTACAAGATCAACGGGACATATTTAATAAAACTGTCAACGATTTTTTTATAAAACCTTTTCATTCATTTTAGCTACCCTCAATTCTTTTCTATAAACAAGAGGAACGGTATTTTTAAATGTATTAAATTGACCATAAATTCATTGCTCATGAGAAAAATTTTATTCAGCCTGCTGCTTTTATTTATTTCTTTCATACTATTTGCCCAGAAAGAACAAATAAAAGAATCTCCAAAAGAATTATCTCCTGCTGGTGTTTCTGTTGTTACAACCAAAAACAGCGTTACTATTGGTGGTAAAAAAATTGATTACACAGCCTTAACGGGGTACCTTGATTTAAAAAATGATACCGGCAAGTTAATAGCAAAAGTTTTTTTTACGTATTACCGTAAAGATGCGGAAGATGCTGCTAAACGTCCCATTTGTTTTACATTCAATGGTGGGCCCGGTTCCTCATCCGTTTGGTTGCATATGGGTGGATTAGGGCCTAAAAGAGTTTTATTGCAGGATGATGGAGTGGCAACGGCTCCTCCTTACCAGCTTGTGAATAATGAGTATAGCTGGTTGGATAAAACCGATCTGGTATTTATTGATCCGGTGTCAACAGGATTTAGTCGTGCGGCACCTGGTGAAAGCCCCAAACAATTTCATGGCTATGTGGAAGATATTTCATCAGTGGGTTCTTTTATTCGCCATTTCCTTTCCCGTTATGAAAGATGGGCATCACCTAAATTTTTGGCAGGAGAAAGTTATGGCACCACAAGAGCAGCCGGCCTTTCAAAATTTTTAGAAGACCGTTACCGGATCTACATCAATGGAATATTTTTAATATCCGCTGTATTAAACTTTGGCACCAATGATTATTATGTGGGAAATGATCTGCCTAGAGCATTGTATATTCCGTCTTATACAGCGGCTGCCTGGTATCATAAAAAATTAGCTCCTGAATTACAAGCTGATTTAAAGAAAGCATTAAAAGAAAGTGAAACTTTTGCATTGGGGGAATATGCTTCGGCCTTATTAAAAGGCGGATGGATGAGTGAGGCAGAAAAAGATAAGATTGCTGAGAAGATGAGTTATTATACAGGCCTTTCAAAAGAATATTGTTTACAGGCAAATTTAAGGGTGGAAGAAAGCAGGTTTTATAAAGAATTGCGCCGGAAAGACGGGTTAACGATAGGACGGCTGGATTCAAGATTTACTGGCAGAGACCTGGATGATGCCGGAGAAAATATAAGTTTTGATCCTTCTTTTGCCAATATTGACGGACCATTTACTTCTGCGCTTAATGATTATTTTGAAAGAGAGTTAAATTTCAAGGAAGAAAAGGGATATGATATTTTCGGGTCAGTATATCCATGGAATTACAATAATGTCCAAAACCAGTTTTTAAATGTGGCAGAAAGTCTCAGAGATGCTATGGCTAAAAACCCTCATTTAAAAGTATATATTGGTTGTGGCTATTATGATTTTGCCACTCCCTATTATATAGCTCAATACGATGTAGAGCATATGTTTCTGCGGCCTGAACAACGTAAGAATATTAAATTTCATTTTTATGAAGCAGGTCATATGTATTATATCAATAAACCCTGTCTTATACAATTTAAAAAAGATGTGGATGCTTTTTTTGACTGGAGCAGCAATATAAAATAGAATAGTACTTTCTATAAATAAAAAGGCGGCTCATAACAAGCTGCCTTTTTATTTTAATTTTTATTTTCAGGTGAGTCAACATTAAACACATTGTTGTTCTCTTCTTTTTTACGGATGCCAAAATTGTATCGCAGGTTTATACCAAATCTCCTGGTATCAGATTCCCGGTAACCGAAGGCTCTTACGGAACCCTGGTTTAAAACGAAGTTGTTGTTATTTGTGAAAAATACATCGTTCATGCTTAATGTTACCGTAAGTTTTTTAGTAAAGAACTGGCGGTTGATACTTGCATTCAGCATACCAAAGTTGCTCAGCTCATAAAATTGCTGTGTACCATTGAAACGCACAAAACCATGAAATGATAACTGTGAAAGTTTGCCAAGCTTCAACTGGTGATACGTAAAGATGCTCCAGCTTCCGCGTTTAAAGGAAAGCGGTTTGTTTTCATACAGTCCATTATAATTACTGTGGTTGTATTGTGTGCCCAGCACAAAGAAATATTTTTTGCCCGGTGGTAATGCTCCAATGGCACGGAAATAAAACTCCTTATTCGTTCCTAAATTGTCGTAGGTACGGTAAGCCAAACTTTTATCAGCGACTGACTGGTACACCACATTCGTAAAAATATCCTTGGTATTGTTTTGGCCAATGGCTAATATGGGCTGCTCATTTACGCTGATGTTGGCTTCATAGTTTTGATTGAACTGTGGTCTTAAGCTGGGGTTGCCAATTTCATACAAAAACTGGTCAATAAATTTAGGAAAAGGATTGAGCTGTTCATAAACAGGGCGACTAATCGTTCTGCGATAAACCAGGTATGCCTTTAAATCATAGCCGGCAATTTTCATAATCTTGCGGCTTATATAAACATAAGGAAAGAAATCTGTCCGGTTAATTTTAAAAGAAGTGTCTTTGGGAATTAACTGGCGGCCATTCATATTGGTATTTTCCATTCTTGTTCCGGTCTTGATCACTATTGAACCAAAAGTTTTTGTAGCCTGCAGGTAAGCAGCATTAATATTGGGGAATTTCCATTTTGCATCTGTCTGAGCTGTAAAGATATTCCGGGTATTATCAATATCTCCTTTTCCGTTAATTGTTTTGGGCGAAGGCGATATAAAACTGTTGAGATAATCCTGGTTGGATTTACTGCTGGAATAATTATACGAAATATCCGTTGTCCATTCAGAACCAATTGTATCTATTTTGTATTTTGAATTGAATCCCTGGTTGGCAATAATGGAGTTACCATTATTGTTTACAGCAGAGAACACACTGGAAAGTGTTTCCAAAGAACTTTGTTTATAAATATTGCTTTGATTGCCGGTATGGTTATCAAACATATTTGTACTCGCCCTGCCATCAAAACTGATATCCCATTTTTTGTTTAATTCTTTTGACCAGCCATAGTTACCGAAATAAGTGTTGGAAGGGTAGGTAGTATAAGCATCCTGGCTCAATAATGAATCACCGGTTAACTGCCGGTTGGTTTGAATTTTATCATAAGTATTCCGGTGATTATAATTGAGGTTTACATAAAAGTTTCTTCCGTCTTTATTGTCATTAATATTGATGCCGGCAAACTGGCTTCCGTATTTACCCTGGTTCATTCCTATGGTTGCTGTTCCCGTTAATCCAATCTTTACACCTTTTTTCAAAACAATATTCACTACGCCACCTCCGCCGGAGGCATCGTATTTGGCAGAAGGTGTTCTTAAAATTTCAATTTTAGCAATAGCATTGGGCGGTAAACTTTTAAGCATGGTGGCGATATCAGCTGCACTCATTTTCATTTCTCTTCCATTAATATAAATAGCAGCCGGAGTAGTGCTGTTTAAATATACATTCCCATCCTGGTCCGTAAATAAGCCGGGAGTTTTTTCAATAATTTCATACGCATTGGTACTGCTGGCTGCTAAATTCTCAGGGTCAACAATTGTTTTATCTTCTTCCTGCCTCATCAATGGTTTGGAAGAAACCACTTTTACTTCAGCCAGTATTTTATTGACATTGGTTAGCGTAAATACAAAAACAGTTTTTCCGGGAGTAACCGTTATCCCTTTTTCAAGTGCAGCATAATTAACTGCACTTATTTCTACTTTGTATTGTTTTTGCTGTAGTAGATTAAAAGTTGCCAATCCATTATTATCCGCTACTTTTTCCTGTATGTTTAATGAATCTTCCCGTTGTGTAATTTTAAAACTGGCTGCTGCTATGGCTTCGTTTTTTGAATTAACTGCTTTGAAAGTAATTTTTATTTCCTGTGCAGTAACGCTAATAAAAAGAAATAGTAAAAAAGGTACAAGGCAAAAGTGTAAATTTTTTCTCATTCAGTTCATATTGATTGGTAATTAAAAATAACACAGGCTTTGTGTATTCTGCCTCCGGTTATATAAAATTTGAGTTAAAATAAATATCTTTCAGAGACTGATATGGTAGTATACAAGACAATCATTAAAAAATTTGACCAACAGGGCGAAAAGACGGGCTGGATTTATATAGAAGTGCCCGCCGATATAGCCCAAACCCTGAAGCCCGGCAATAAAAAATCATTCCGGGTAAAAGGAAGCTTTGATAGGTATGTGTTTAAAAGTATGGCATTGTTGCCAATGGGCGGGGGCAATTTTATCATTCCATTAAAAGCAGATGTTCGTAAAGCAATAGGTAAACGACATGGTGCTATGCTGAATGTAAAACTGGCAGTAGATAAAGCTCCTTTTGAGTTTTCAAAAGAGCTGATGGCCTGTTTGGCAGATGAACCAGCTGCATTAATACAGTTTAAAAGTTTTACAGGCTCTCATCAAAAATATTTCAGCAATTGGATTGAATCAGCAAAAACAGCACCTACCAAAGCAAAACGCATTGCCATGACAGTAAATGCTATGTTGCGCAAGATGGATTTTGGAGCAATGCTACGGGAGGAAAAAGCAAAGAAACTATAACTTATATCTTCCAGTCCACAATTTCATTCACCCATGCTTCCTTGTAAGGAATTGTTATTTTGATGTAATTATCCGTATAACCTTCCATCATATTATCTTTTACATGGCCTTCAAATAATACCTTACGTGTTTCGCCGGTATGCTGCTGGGTAAAATACTGCAGCTTCATATAAGAGAGATTGCGCAATATTTTATTCCTTTCATTCCTTTTATGTACGGGAACTACTGGCTTAAGTGTTAATGCATGCGTATTATCTCTTTCTGAATATGTGAAAACATGCAAATAAGAAATATCCAATGAATGAAGGAAGTCAAACGTCTCTTTAAAATCTTCATCTGTTTCACCGGGGAAACCCACAATCACATCCACCCCAATAGCACTATGCGGCATAAATGTTTTTATCAGCTTAACCTTTTCATTATACAATTCTCTTTTATATCTTCTCCGCATCAACCCTAAAATTTTATTACTTCCGCTTTGCAAAGGGATATGAAAATGGGGCATGAATTTTTTACTGTTGGCAACAAATTCAATGATCTCATTCGTTAATAAATTGGGTTCAATGGAAGAGATGCGGTAGCGTTCAATTCCTTCTACTTTATCAAGAGCTTTTACTAAATCAAAAAAGTTTTCTTCATACTTGTCTTCCCCGTGTTGTCCTTTACCAAAATCACCAAGATTAACGCCGGTCAATACAATTTCTTTAACACCGCTTGCCGCTAATTGCTCAGCATTTTTAATAACATTGGAAACACTATCACTTCTGCTTTTGCCACGGGCCATTGGTATGGTACAAAATGAACAATTATAATCACAACCATCCTGAACTTTCAAAAACGTTCTCGTACGGTCATTAATGGAAAAGGAAGCATTAAATCCTGTTACTTCTTCAATATCGCAACTGCAAATTTTAGCCGAATCGCCTTTTGCCAGTTCACGAATATGTTTAGCTATATTAAATTTTTCAGCTGCGCCCAATACCAGGTCAACACCCGGTATTTCGGCAATCTCTTTTGGTTTTAGCTGCGCATAACAACCAGTGATGACCACAAGGCTTTCCGGAGCTTTTCGTTGAATCCGGCGTACCAGCTGGCGGCATTCTTTGTCTGCGTTATCGGTTACAGAGCAGGTGTTGATTACATATACATCGGCGGTATCTGTAAACTCTTTCTTTTCAAAGCCTTCACTTTCCAACAGGCGGGAAAGGGTAGAGGTTTCTGAAAAATTCAGCTTACAGCCAAGCGTATGAAATGCTATGGTCTTTGCTTCTGCCATTCGGGCCGCAAAGATAAGAAACAACAGTCAATGGCTGTTCTCAGCTGGTTTTTGTATTTTTACCCATATAGTTTCTGCCGTATGAACAAAAAATTATTACCTCTTATTTTAGGATTATTTGCTGTCGTTCTCATCTGGAAAATTTATGAATTCAGTACAAGGGAAGAATTTAAAATTGAAAAGATAAAAAAAGAAGTACCGGTAGTAAAGCAAAATACAAATACAGGTGATCCAGTTAACAGGAATACAACAAATTTTATTTATACCAAACATGCCCGTTGCCGTATGGATTGCCGGCATATTGATGAAAGTGAAGTAAAAGAAATATTGCACGAAGGAGTAGTTAATTACAGGAAAAGTCAATATGAGAATACCGATAACCCCAAATATGCTCTTGAAGGCTGGAGCCACGATAAACAACACCTGCGTATTGTATTTGCACCCACTGAAAATGCTGTAGTTGTTGTAACGGTTATTGATCTGGAAACTGAATTTGAATGTCATTGCCCCGGCGACGAACATAAAAACTAAAGCATGAATGTATTATTGAAACCATTGCAATGGCTTTATGTTATATATGCATTTCTCTTATTCTTTATAATGATGCTGATTGTTTTTCCGTTTGCCGTTATTACTTCTTTCTTCGGAAGGATAAACGGGGGAAATCTTATTTATAAGATATGTTCTTACTGGGCCGATGCGTGGTTATTTCTTATTGGTATTTATCACAAAACTATTTTTGAATCACCTGTTAATAAACAATCACACTACATCTTTGTTTCTAACCATATTTCTTACATGGATATTCCGCAAATGCTGAAAGCTATACGGCAGCCAATGCGCATACTGGGAAAAATAGAAATGGGTAAAATCCCGGTATTTGGTTTTATTTATAGTATGGCTGTTGTGTCTGTTGACAGGAGCAGCACCGAAGCAAGGGCAAAAAGTGTAAAAGTGCTGAAATCTGTTTTAAATAAACAAGTATCTATCTTTTTGTGTCCGGAAGGAACATTCAATATGACGGATAAACCATTAAAAGAATTTTATGATGGTGCTTTCCGTATTGCCATAGAAACACAAACGCCAATTAAACCGTTGTTATTCCTGGATACATATGACCGGCTGCATTACCGTTCTGTTTTTACATTGAATCCCGGTAAACTCCGTACCGTGTATTTACAGGAAATAAGTTCCAATGGATATACGATAAAAGATGTAAATGCGCTTAAACAAAAAGTATTTGAAGTGATGGAAGCAAAATTGAAGGAGTATAATGCTTCATGGATTAAGCCCCTAACCCCTGAAGGGGAAGAAACCCATTTGCACCAATGAAGATGTGTAACTTTGATATTAAAATCCGGGTTTCATAGATGAATGGCGATAATATAGAAAACGAAATTAATTACGCCCCTTTAAGGGCTGGGGGCATGTTTGCAGAGATTATTATTCCTTTAGCATTACCTAAAAACTATACCTGGTCTGTTCCGGAGCGATTAAAGGAACAGGTACGGGTTGGGGTGCGGGTGGAAGTTGGTTTGGGAAAAAATAAAAAATATGCCGGGGTCATTAAACGGCTTCATAATGATAAACCAGAGGCTTTTGAAGCAAAGGGTATTTTAAACGTTCTGGATGTGGAGCCCATTGTAAATGAACAGCAATTACAGCTCTGGCAATGGATTGCCGGGTATTACTTATGCAGCGAAGGTGAAGTAATGGCAGCAGCATTGCCATCCCATTTTAAACTAAGCAGTGAAACGATTGTATTATTTAATGAAGAATATGGGGATGACTTTGCACAATTAGATCATGATGAATATTTAGTTGCTGAGGCATTATTACTAAAAAAAGAATTAAAGCTAACCGAAGTACAGCAGATACTGGACTCTTCTCATGTTTATCCTGTAATTAAAAGACTGATAGATAAAAAAGTTTGTTTCGTTTGGGAGGCATTAAAAGAGAGTTATTCCCCCAAAAAAGAAACCTATGTATTGCTGGATAAAATTTATGAGGACGAGGATAAATTAGCCGGTCTGCTTAATAACTGGACAAGAGCCCCAAAGCAAATGGAATTGTTACTGAGCTATCTTCATTTACTAAAAACGGAAGGTGAAGTAACCAAAAGCAGCCTGTTAAAGAAAAGCAATGCCAGTGATGCACAGTTAAAAGGACTGACCGAAAAAAATATTCTGCACCTGGAAAAAAGAAATATTGACCGTTTGCGTTACCTGCCAAAAGATATACAAATTGATTTTGATCTATCTCCTGCACAGCAGGAATCCTTTGACCAAATTCAACAATCATTTAAGGATAAATCCGTTTGCTTATTACATGGAATAACTTCGAGTGGTAAAACGCAGGTGTATATTAAGCTGATGGAAATGTATTTACGAAAAGGGAAACAGGTTTTATACCTTTTACCGGAAATTGCACTTACTTCACAAATTATAAGGCGGCTTCAAAAACATTTTGGGGGATATATTGGTATTTACCATAGCAAGTTTAATCAAAACGAACGGGTGGAAATATGGAATAAAGTAAAAAGTGGTGAGTTAAAAATAGTTTTAGGCGCCCGATCTTCTTTATTCCTTCCATTTGATGATCTTGGCCTGATTGTTACCGATGAAGAACATGATACCTCTTATAAGCAACAGGACCCTGCTCCCAGGTATAATGCAAGAGATGCTGCTGTTTACTACGCTTCTTTATTCAAGGCTAAGGTTTTATTGGGGAGTGCAACTCCTTCAGTGGAAACATATTTTAATGCCACAACCCATAAATATGGTCTGGTAGAATTAAATGAAAGATTTGGCGGAGTGGAAATGCCTTCCATTGAGATCATTGATACAAAACCACTGGCAGCGAAGGCAAAAGAAAAGATCATTCTGTCACCACCACTTCGTGAAGCCATTGAAAAATCGTTGGCACAAAACAAACAGGTTATTCTTTTTCAAAACAGGAGGGGCTATTCACCTTACCAGGTTTGTCAAACCTGTGGATGGATTCCGCATTGCCGGTATTGTGATGTGAGTTTGACATTTCATAAAGGAACCAATAAACTGCATTGCCATTATTGCGGAACTGTTTACCCAACTGTACATACTTGCCAGGCTTGTGGTAACCATCATTTTTCCCAACGCAATTTTGGCACAGAAAAAATAGAAGAATTTTTAGAAGAAGAATTCCCACAGGCTAAGATTGCCCGTATGGATATTGACAGTGTAAGAGGGAAGCAGGCACACGATACTTTAATTCAGCAATTTGAACAGCAAAGAATAAATATACTGGTGGGGACACAAATGGTAGTAAAAGGATTGGATTTTGAAAATGTAAATCTTGTTGGTGTTTTAGATGCAGACAGTATTTTAAGCTTTGCAGATTTTCGGGTGAATGAAAGGGCTTTCCAGTTAATAGAACAGGTAAGTGGCCGAAGCGGCCGAAAAGACGAACAGGGAAAAGTAATGATACAGGTAGCTAATACCAAACACCCAGTGCTGAATTTTGTACAGCAGCATAATTACAAACTAATGTATGATTATGAAATAGAAGGCAGGCAACGATTTTTTTACCCGCCCTATTCAAGAATTATTTTATTGACCTTCCGGCATAAATTTAAAGAAGGTGCAACTGCTGCTGCTAATTTTATGGCAGAGGCGATGAAGAAAGATTTTGGGAAATATATTGTGGGCCCGGCTGAACCGGTGGTAAACCGCATCCGCAACCAATATTTGATGGAACTGCTTTTTAAACTCCCAAAAGAAACATCAGTGATTAATGCCTGTAAAAAAATGATACAGGAACAAACTGCCATTCTCCATAATGATAAAAAACTACGCAGTGTGGTAGTGATACCGGATGTGGATGTTGTATAAAAAACTGACAGAGACATCGTCAATCTTTTTTATTGTATTTTTTCAAGGACCAATACAATTTTATTAAAATCAGCAGCTGTATTAATGATCTTTTTAAATTCTTCATACTGAGAAATCGGGTAGGCCACTTTTCTGTATTCTTCCATTACATGAATTTTAACAGTATTACCTTCTATTGTGTAGTCAGAAACAAAACCCATAGTTAACTCCCCGTTTTCTTTATACGTGTTATTTAATTTTATATCATCCAGGTTTTTTACCCGGTAACCATCTGGTATAATGAAATTGATCTTCCTTTCCAGCAGGTGCGGAAATTCTATTTCAATAGGTAACTGTCTTGGTTTATCCTGGTACATTTCTACCTGCGGGCCAATAATATCACCTATTTTAACCAGTATTTTATTACCGGCTCTTTCAATTAATTCGCTGGCCCGTACACTGGCATTAAGAATAAATGGCTTGTTTTCACTATAGCTTTCAAAGTCTGTATTTTCCAACTTGCTACTTACTACATGTTCTGAATTGGTGCCAAATTTTACTAGTTCTTTAATAAAGTTTTTTTGATCTTCTTCTGATCCATAAGTAAAGGATGCTTTAAAGACAGATGCCTCGTAGCCGCTGTGAATTTGTTTAATATCAATGATGGCAGTGTCGGCCGAAGGATTGATAGAAACATTGGCTTCAATGTTACTTACTGTACTGGTATAATCTTCCAGGGGAACTGGTTTAATTTCGCCAATGGCAGTTGTAAAACTTCCAATAGTTGTGCCTTTACAAAACAGGCCATTGGTATTACCCCAATTATAATAAATCCAGGGAAAGCGGGTTTCGATCCTGGTGGGTGCCATAAATTTTTTCAGTGAAGGGAAATAAAATAAATGATTCTCCGCCGTATTCCAGAATTCAAAATTTTTATCAATAGTGAAATCATTTCTGTCGCCGGTAAGTACAAACTGATACTCTACACCAAGGTATTTAAATATGGCTGCGTACAATCTTACCATACCACCAAAACTGGTGACTTTGTTTTTGATTATTTTTTCCAGGTTTTCGGCATCTTCAGCATCAATATCTTCTCTGGGAGCAAAATTCTTTTTAATAAAATTTTCAACAGCAATGATTTTTTCTTTTGCCGAACTGAGTTTATCCCAATTATTATCTTTTGCAAAACTTTCTACTTTTATATTTTCTTTTTCGGAGGTTGTTGTATAGATATCATATATACGTTTGGCAAGTTCATTCCAGGTGAAAACTCTTTCTGTAGCGCTGCGGGATAAGTTATAGGCAAGCTTAAATTCCACCCGCTGTATATTGGCTCTTACATTGGCATATTTTTCATTGTCTGGAATAGATGGCAGGTTGGTAAGCTGAATAGTTGTAAATCGTTTTTCATCTATTGTGGTATCAGCTGGTTTAGCAGTTGTATTATACGTCTTGCTTTCAAATACCAGTCTTGCGGGTGCAACAATTTGAACAGAAGCATCAAGGGATGGCGTGTTGGATTGTATGATTTCCCTTCCAAAATAATAGGCAGCTCTTTTGTACGTATAATAGTACTCAATTTCGCTTCCTTTTTCAAGCCCTTCCACGGCAAATATTTTATATACATTACCATCACTTTCTTTCAAATCCTTAATATTGCTTCTGTCGAGCTCTTTTATTTTCCCGGAAGGAGTCATAGTCCTTGCCTTGATTTCCACGATATCTGAATTATCACTTACGCCAAGATAGATCCGATTGAACATTTCAATGCCTTTGTCATCGTGTACTTGTACAATGCGGTGTAGTGTTTTATAAACAGATTGGCCATCTTTTTCATCTATGTATTCTATTCTTCTTTTATCCAGTATGGTTACGCCTGATTCATTAGCATATTTTGAATCAAGTTTATGATAAACAGGTTTTTCGTCCCATATTTCCGGTATATATGTGGCAGACTGACTAAAAACAAACTGGCTGCAGATTATACTTATGAAAAGATTCAGTACTTTTTTCATCTTGATATTTTACTTTTTTTATAATTAATTTTTGGCAAGACTAACAGATTCTTTATACAGTGGTAATAAATTTTCCAGCACTTTATTCCATTGTTCAAATTTATCAGGCGTTAATAATAGTTGATCTGTGTCATATTGAAATGTAACAATTACCTGGTTATTTTTTTGTTCATAATTCAGATCAAACCCCCAAACATCGTTGTGATAAGATTTGCTTTGTGGTAAATAAGTTACTTTATAGCCATCCGGGATCTTTAATACCGTTACATATTTCTTTTTGGAAAGAAAGGAGAATTCAACAGGAGATTTTCTTTTGGGATAATCGATTTCCTGGTGTTCAAAATGCTTTAAGAGATTCATATTGATGTAATATTCATCGCCTAATTTTTTTGCATAATCCTGCAGGGAAAATTTAGCCGAAAGCCTGATCTCGTTTTTATTTTTAAGGTTTCCTAAATCAACTGTTTCAAGATTAAATTTATTGGAACCCCGGTTAAAATAACCTTTCAGTCTTTCTTTGATATCTTTTTCATCGGTGTAGGTAAGTGTTCCATGAAGGTTCTCAGCAAAATAGCCTTTCATATTAATGGCAATGTTTCCAGTTATAGTTTTTTCTTTTAATTCTAAAACAGCAGAATCAACCCAGGTATTATTTTCTTTTTCTATAACCGGAACGGTCAGCACTTTATATTCGTTATCGTTTACCATAACCAATGCTTCTTTTCCCTGTATAGCAGCGGGGGGTACACCGAAAACACTAAATGGATCGGTGCCGTCAAGAAAGAGATATTTTTCACCAAGTTTAATGGTACAGATCATATGATTGTCAACGATGGTGGTAGGAACTTCGGTGTATTTATACGGAAGATCTCTTGTGCCTATCCATGTATAATAAGCCGTAACACCGGCTTTGTTAAGCATCGTGGTTAAAATGCTGCTCATGTCTTTGCAATCGCCAAAACGACGGCTGCAGATCAGGTTTGCATCTCTTGGAACAAATCCTTCCATCCCCGCTTCAAAAGCCACATATTTTATATTTTGCTGCACCCAACTGTAAATATTTCTGGCCTTTTGTTCTGCCGAACTTATATCCATTGTAAGTGAATCAATCTCATGCTGCAGTTCACTGCCAATTTCTTTATTGATCGTTTTTACAAAAGACTTATCCAATTCAAACAGATCTTTCAGGTCCTTCATGTAACTAACAATCTCGCCATTCTCATTTTTATAATTTTCAATGTAAAAAACTACATGCGGTGAATACCATGCATTGTCCGGTGCATCCGCATACCGGTTTTCGGGAGGCAGATCGGTTACCCGGAACGAATAAATGTTTTCATTTCTCTTTGACTCGTACTTAACCACAATTTTACTGGTATCATTTCCCCGCAGAATATATTTTATCTTCATATCTTTAGGGAAGCTGATCGTTAGCTCACTGTTTATTACCGGGATTCTCCTGGAAAAATAAAAAGGGGAAAGGAGATGGGGATCTTCGTGAGAGAAATTTAGTTTTAATGTACTAACAGAGCCTGCTGTAATGGCAGGGAAATCAAAGATCGTTTCTTTTACATCATCATAAAATACACTGCTGCTTTGATTGTCTGAAGTTTTAAAGTCGGTGACTTTTATTTTTTTATTTTCAGCTGTTTGCGTGTAGGCTTCGTAATCCAGCACTTTATGAAAACTGCTGTGTGAAAAACCATACCGGCCCATATAAGCAGCGGCATTGCCCGAAAGGTAGAGCAGTTGCTGAAAGTCTTTACTTTCAACTTTTGGTTTCCCATTCTCCACCCTGATCTTATAATTAAGGTTGCTGTTAAGGACTACTGCATCCGTACCGGGAAATTTCTTTTTAATTTCCTCCACGTCCTGAGCTTTTATGAAAACTGCACCGTAAGTAATGAAAATAAATAAAAAAAGGTATCTCATTTTTTTACTGATAATAATCTTCCGTAATAGTAATAAAGTGTTTGTTTCAATGTCCCGTTGTCATCATAAAGTTTTACCGTTCCATGCTGGGCGCCATTATAATAATTTCCTTCTTCTGTTATAATTCCTTTGCTGTTGTATAATTTGTAGGGGCCATGTGCATTGTCGTGACTGTACACATATTCAAATTTTAATTTTCCGTCAGGATAATAACCTTTAAAAGGACCTTCCGTTGCGCCGTATTCCACTGAGCTTTCATCTTCAGGTTTCCCGTTGCTGTAATAATTTTTCTCTATCCCGTTTACTTTACCATCATAGTACTTAAATTCAGCAGCAAGATTACCATTTGAATGATAGGCTTTTACTTCTCCCGTCCCCAAAGGTATTTCAATAGAAGGAACAAGTTTCCCGTTTTTATCAAAATAAGTGTAGGAGAGGGGTATATCATCGTGGAAATAAGTTATAAAAATTAATTTACCATTTTCATCATATGAATTAGAAACGCTGTCTCTCACACCATCTTTATAGTAAGTAACCCTTAAAGGGTTAGAGTCATCTGAATAATATATTTTTGGCCCGTTTAATTCCCCATCTGCATATTGTTCTGTATGTATTAATTTCCCGTTTGGTTTATAGTATTTCCAGGTGCCTGTTTTTTTGCCTGACTTGTATTCACCTTCTGCTGATAGTTGCCCGCCATATGCATAATTTTTAAAAAGCCCTTCATTTTCTCCATTTTTAAAGTTTTGTTCCGATTGTAAACTTCCATCAAAGTAATAATATCTGAATGGCCCGTTAAATTCATTATTTACATAATTACCTTCCCCATACACTTTGTCATTAAAATTTAAGAGGGTGTATTTACCAGAACCTTTGGGGAAGGTAATTTTATTAAGCACCTTACCCGATGTATCATATTGGGTCATCTCTTCCAGCCAGCCATAATAACTTTTTTGTTCCAGGTCTGGTTTTCCCGATGGCCAGTATTCTGTTCTGTAACCATGTTCTTCCTCGTTCAGGTAATTTACCTGGGTAGTGGTATTGCCCTGTTCGTCATAATAGTACCACATTGCTTCGGCTTTATCATCTTTATACCATCCCTCACTTTTACTTGTGCCATGTAAATAGTATGTTTTGCAATAGCCATCTTTTTTACCGTTCAGGTATGATAATTCTGTTGATAATTTCCCATTAGGGTGATAAGCTTTACTCATACCATTAAGTTGCCCGTCTGTATAATTATTGGTCTCACTTATTTGCCCGATGCTATAAAAAAAGGTTTCTGCACCCGTTTGAATTCCTTTATTATTAAAAACAGCTTGTCTTCTTTTGGTACCGTCGGGCCGGTAAAAGGCAAGATCCAGTATTTTATTTTTTGTATCTGACTTACTGATTTCTTTACCTGATTTGTCAAAATAGCTGGCTGATTTTAAAATATCGTTTTCATATGAAAAGATTGAAAACAACTTTCCGTCTTCATCAAAGTATTCAGCATTGCCTGTTACTTTACCCTTTTTATTTTGATACCTGGCAAATAATACTCCATTGTCATAATACTCTTCATAAGGACCTTCGAGTAATCCATTCACATAAATTTCAGTACTTTTTAATTTACCGTTAGGATGGTATCGTTTCCAGGTACCGGCTCTTTCATTGTTTTCATATTGCCCTTCAAAATCAGTTTGCCCGTTTTCAAGATAACCTTTTGTTTTGCCTGCGGCTTTGCCATTAACATAACTGAGTTCTGATGCTAACTGACCATTTTTAAAATAAGATTTGTAGTTACCATCCAGTGAATCTTCTTTATATGTTTCTATCGCCTGTATGTTCCCATTGCCAAAAAATAATTTCTTTATACCATTCAGTTTTCCATTTGTATAATTGCTGACTTCTTTTACACTCCCGGAATAATAATAACTGTTATGTTCCCCGGTTTCTTTATCACTTGAGTATGAGCCGGAGGATTTTATATTTGAGTTTCGAAAATAATTGATCGCTTTGCCTTCCAGCAGGCCATCTTTATAATTTTCAGTGGCACTTAATGTGCCATCAAAATTGTAGTAACGCCATTCTCCTTTTCTTTCACCTTTATCATCATAGCTTCCACGGGCTCTTATATTTCCTTCAGCGTAATAATATTCCCATTCCCCAATTGTTTTTTCACTATCGGTGCTTAATTTTCCTTTGCTTGACAATTGGCCCTCTGAAAAGAAATACAGTGGCTGTGCCTTTGACCTGTCTTCATAATTCAGCATCCTTGTTGAGCGGATAGTATTGGAATAAGTAACGATTTCTGTTATTAAGGCTTCTGTTTCTTTTTTATTCTTTTTAGTGAAACTATTGATCATATCAATATTCATCTCAGAAAAACAATGATTGACAAAGACCTCAAATTTTCCCTCTGTAAAAATTTGTTTTAAAAGCGGAACGTAGTATTGAATCCAAAAATCAGTGTCCGATTCCGAATATTCCATTTTTTCAAATAAAACCTGTATCTGCCTTACAATATTATCATCCAGTTTGGTGAGTGGTTTGTAGTTTTTATCCAGTGCAATTTTGGAAAGTATAATTTGCTCAAGCAATTGCATAAGATCAGAAGGTTGTTCTGTTCTTTTATTGATTAATTCCTCTAAGCCGGTTTCATTTTTTGCTATCATCTTCATGAGTGAAACAGCGGTTTGCTGATATCGGCCACCGGGATTCATCATCTGGTAAGCAATTAAACTCATAAAGGCCTGCACAATTTTTCCCTGATTAATGGCAGCCTGGCCCAACCGGAAATGAACACTGTAGTTATATGGATCGATTAGAAGAGCTGTTTTAAATAATTCTTCCGCTTCTTTATATTTTTCAAGTGATAATAAAGTTTCGCCTTTGTTGAGATACAACTGTCCGAAGGCCGGATATTTTTGTATGGCCGAATCAAATATCCTGAGAGCCCTGTTTTTGTCACCCAATTCATCAATGGTATTGGCATATTGCGCATAGAGCACAGGTTCTCTTTCCCTGTCTTCTTTAAGGCTTAAAGCCAATTCGCAATATTCATTTGCAGCTGTAAACTGGCTGTCTGCATACGATGTGTAGGCCATTTCATATAAAGCCCTGACATAATTCGTATCACTGCGGCTTACTTTTTTATACTCAGCAATGGCTTCTTTGTATTTGCCCTGGTCATGTAATTTTATCCCCTCATTAATCACTTCTGATGAATTGATCAAAGGGTTGTTTTGTTGGGAAAATAACTGGATGCCTGAAAAAACGAATGTAATTAGAACGACAAGGATTTTTGTCATAAAATATGAGGGTTTCGATTAGGATGAAATTAAGTATAAAATGCATAAATAAGCAAGAGTATTATTACAATTTTGTGTAAAATTGCTTTTATATGGGGCTTCAGCAAAATATTTCCCTTAAAGCTTATAATACGTTTGGCATAGAAGCAATCGCAAGAGAATTTGGTACCTTTTCTTCATCAGATGACCTGGCTTCTCTGGTTGAAAACCATCAGCCCGGCGATATTTTAATACTCGGCGGGGGCAGTAATATTTTACTCACAAAAAATTATGATGGGCTAGCCCTCAAAAATGAAATTAAAGGAATAAAGGTGGTATATGAAGATGCCCATCATATAGATGTAAAAGTGGGAGCGGGGGAAAACTGGCATCAGTTTGTTTTGCATTGCTTAAAACATAACTGGGCAGGGGTGGAAAACCTTTCGTTAATACCGGGTAATGTTGGTGCCAGTCCTATGCAAAACATTGGGGCGTACGGGGTAGAAATAAAAAATGTGTTTTATTGCCTCGAAGCGTACAGCTATGCCGACAAGAAAGTATTCAATTTTACAGTAAATGATTGTGAATTTGGTTACCGGGAAAGTGTATTCAAAAAAAAATACAAAAACCAGTTTGTTATTTTAAATGTTACTTACAGGCTGAATAAACAGCCAAAATTTACTACCAGCTATGGAGCTATTGAGGAAGAACTGAATAAAATGGGAGTGAAAGAATTAAGTATTCAATCTATATCTCAGGCTGTTATCAATATTCGTACTTCTAAGTTGCCTGATCCGAAATTAATTGGAAATGCGGGTAGCTTTTTTAAAAACCCTTCTGTACCCAAAGAGGTTTACGAATTATTGCAATCAAAATTCTCCTCTATTGTTGGATATACAAATGCTGATGGCTCCGTAAAACTGGCGGCAGGATGGTTGATTGAACAATGCGGATGGAAAGGATTCCGAAAAGGGGATGCCGGTTGTTATGAAAAGCAGGCGCTTGTGCTGGTCAATTACGGTAATGCTGCAGGTGCAGATATTTACCAGTTGAGTACAGAAATAATACAAAGTGTGAAAGCTAAATTTGGAGTGGAGCTTGAAAGAGAGGTTAATATTATTTAACAGGTGTTCGGCATTTAAAAAAATGTTTGACACCTGTTAATGTCAGTAAACACTAACTTTTTATGTAAAATCTTCGCCGTCAAAATCATCTTCCTCCATTTTAGCCGTACCAATATTGAACATAGATCCCATCAGATCTTTGAATTCAATTTTTCCTTCCACTATTTTTTTGCTGATCATGGAATAAGAAGCCAAACCATGTAAAACAAACTCCATTAATAAAGCAGCTTCTTTTTCATTAGCATGTTTAAAATATTTTTTTACCAGGGCATGCAGTCCATCTACCTTGTATAATTGCTGGATTTTGGCATCATCTTTTGAGTTAAAAAAAATATTTATCTGGTTCCCTTTGTCAAACCACTCCGTAACCGGACGAAACGGATTTTGTTCGCCTCCCTGCTGGTTTCTTTTTTTCTTAAACGATTCCGGGTTGGGAAAATAATGGAGGAATTGAGTACGGATGGCTTTGTCCATTAAATTCATGGCTACCTGGTACGGACCTTCCTGTTCTCCTTCATAAACTAATTCAATTTTTCCGGTAATAGAGGGAATGATACCGGCCAAATCATTTACCCATACCTGTGTTTCTTTTTCTTTATTGATGATTCCTCTTCGCTCTGCGGCGCTAACAGCATTTTCATAGGCGGCAATGGTGAGCCTTGCACTAACACCACTTTTCTTATCAACCAATTCACTGCTCCGTGCCTCAAAGGAAACCTGTTCAATTAATCGTTTAATAAGATCACTCACTTTTACTTTTTGCAACTGATCTTTATGTACTTCTGCTTCCTGTTCCGTAATAGCCAGTGATGTTTCTATTGTTTTAGGATAATGTGTCAGTATCTGGCTTTCTATCCTGTCTTTAAGCGGTGTTACTATTGATCCGCGGTTGGTATAATCTTCGGGATTGGCAGTAAAGACAAAGAGAATATCTAATGGCAAACGTAATTTAAAACCACGTATCTGCACATCACCTTCTTCCAGTATATTAAATAATGCAACTTGTATCCTTGCCTGCAGATCGGGGATTTCATTGATAACAAAAATGCCGCGGTTACTTCTTGGAATGATACCATAGTGCAACACTCTTTCATCCGCAAAACTTAGTTTTAAGTTGGCCGCTTTAATGGGATCAATATCGCCAATAAGATCCGCAACACTTACATCGGGTGTGGCAAGCTTTTCGCCATAACGTTCGCTGCGGTGCAGCCAGTGTATCTCTGTTTCATCACCATGAGCACCTATTTGGTCCTGTGCATATTTTGAAATGGGACTAAGCGGGTCGTCATTTATCTCACTGCCGGCAATCGTTGGTATATATTCATCTAATAATTCTGTCATCAGCCTGGCCATTCTTGTTTTAGCCTGGCCACGTAAACCAAGAAATAAAATATTATGACGGGATAACAAAGCCCTTTCCACATCAGGAATAACGGAATCCTCATATCCCAATATACCATTAAATGTTTCTTCCCCGTTTTCTAATTTTTTAACCAGGTTGGCACGGATCTCTTCTTTTACACTTTTGTATTTATATCCGCTCTTTTTTAATTCGCCCAGTGTTATGATACCCCCCGGCCCCCTGAAGGGGGAGTTACCTGAAGTGTCTTTTGTTGTTTTATTATTCATCTTATTTTAAATAAATTCTTTTTCTGATTATTAAGTTGTATTAGTTTACTCAGATGGAAATGAACTAAGTTCCCCCTTCAGGGGGACAGGGGGTTTTCAATAAACTGTTTTTCTTTTGCCGCTTTCAAAATCACTGAATATAAATGCCCCCAGGTTATCTAAGGAAGCAAAGAATGCTTTTCCATGATTCATTTCGGTAAACTCTTTTACAAAACGCTGCAGATAAGGATCGGTAGCGATCATAAAAGTGGTAATGGGTATTTTTAATTTTTTGCATTGCGCTGCCAGGTTCATACAGCGGTTCATTATTTTCCTGTCGATACCAAAACTGTTTTTATAATAACGCTTACCCACTTTTAAACAGGTAGGTTTACCATCGGTTATCATAAAGATCTGTTTGTTGGGATTTTTTCTGCGTCGTAACAGATCCATCGCTAATTCCAATCCGGCAACAGTGTTGGTATGATAAGGACCTACGTTTAAGTAAGGAATATCTTTTAACTCAATTGGCCAGGCATCATTTCCAAACACCACTATATCCAATGTGTCTTTTGGATATTTAGTAGTGATCAATTCTCCCAATGCCATGGCTACTTTTTTAGCAGGGGTAATTCTATCCTCACCGTATAAGATCATCGAATGTGAAATATCGATCATCAATACCGTGGAAGTTTGTGTTTTAAAATCAGTTTCCCTTATTTCCAAATCATCTTCCCGCATAGTAAAACTATCTATGCCATGATTGATCTGTGCATTGCGTATGGAGGAAGTGAAATCAATTTGTTCCAGCATATCGCCAAACTGGAAGGGTCTTGTTTCGGGATTGATCTCGTCGCCCTGCCCGGGTTTAAAAGTTTGATGATTGCCCTGCTTTGTTTTTTTAAGTTTACCAAATATTTCTTCCAGCGAACGTTTACGAATGCCCTGTTCCGTTTTTGGAGTGATCTTTATTTCGCCGTTAAGCTGATTTTCTTCGATGTATCCTTTTTCTTTAAGCTCATCAATAAAATCTCCCATGCCATACTCATCATTGGTAAGTTCATAATCTTTATCCATCTGGTTCATCCAGTTCAGTGCCTCGCTTACATCGCCGCTGGTGTAGGTTAGCAATTGCATAAAAATATCAAGCAATTGCTCAAATTTTGTTTTGCCCTGCTGGTTGGGGTCAAATTTTGAAAAGTGATAACCGATCATTGTTCTGTAAGTTCGTCAATAATTAATAACAAAAAAAATCCCTCCATGTTCGGAGGGCACTGAAAAAGCTCTCCTTTTAGAATAGAACTTGTAAAGCGATTAAGTTAAAATCAATTTTAGCTTAATCGCTTTTTTAAATTTCACTTTTTTTGGGAGGAGAAATAGGGTCGGCTATTGGGCTCTATTTATC
>JACPOD010000031.1 GCA_016185185.1 Sphingobacteriales bacterium
GTGACAAAAGTTATTGATGCAATGGGCGGTAAAGAAAAACTCCTCACTATTAAAACAGTTAAGAAATTAGGAAGCCTCGACATCGGCGGCCAGAAAATTCCCTTTAACTATTATTGCGTTAACGGCAAAGCCGAAAGAACAGATTATAGTTTTAATGGATTAACGGCTTTTCAAATTGTATTAAAAGATTCAGGTTTCAATTTCAGTCCGTTTAATGGAATGGCTAATCCTGAACGCATGACCGCAGAAGATGTAAAGCTGGCACAGGATGAACTGGACCAGCAAACGGTGTTGCTCGATTATGCTGCTAAAGGTCATTCACTTGAGTTGATGGATCCTGAGGATGTGGATGGAGTGGATGCCATTCAGCTTAAAGTAAATCTCAGCAGTGGAAAAACGATTTTCTACTATATCGATCCGGAAACATATTATGTTATCCGTACCAAAGTAAAGGGAATCAGTAACGGACAGGAGTTTACCAATATTTCCAACTACTACAATTTTCAAAAAACAAAAGAAGGAATATTGTTCGCTTTTGTTATTGATAATATCAGCTTTGATAAAATTGAAGTAAATACAGATATCGATAACAAATTATTTGAAGCAAAAAAGTAAACCTGTTCGTTCAACCAATTAATTAAACGTTTATGAAAAAGATATTTTTCTTTCTAAGTATAATTTCCCTTTCACAAATTTCCAAAGCGCAGGTTTCTTCGGCCACGTTTGGCGCCATGCAGGCAAGACAAATTGGTCCGGCTGTAATGGGCGGAAGAACTACCGTAATACAGGGTGTGGATAATGAGCCCAGAACCATTTATGTAGGAACTGCCGGTGGTGGTGTATGGAAAACAACCAATGCCGGCGTAACCTTCAATTCAGTATTTGATAAATATTGTCAATCTATTGGTGCAATAGCAGTAGATCAGCAGCATCCAAAAACGGTGTATGTAGGAACGGGTGAAAGCAATATGCGTAATACCGTTTCCATTGGTGAAGGTTTGTATAAAACAACCGATGGTGGAGATAACTGGTCAAAAGTGGGAGGATTAGACAGTACGGAACATATCAGCAAGATTATTATTGATCCTAAAAATTCAAATATTGTTTATGTTGCAGCACCCGGCCCGTTGTGGAGCGATAGCAAACATCGAGGTTTATACAAATCAACCGATGGCGGTAAAACTTTTGAAAAGATTTTTTACATCAATGAAAAAACAGGTTGTGCTGATATTGCCGTTGATCCATCTAATACCAATATTGTTTATGCCACTACCTGGGAATTTCGCCGTAAGCCTTATGCGTTCAGTTCGGGTGGCATAAACAGCGGCATCTTTAAAAGCACCGATGGTGGTAAAACATGGAAAGAACTCACTAATGGCATCCCTAAAAAACCCATTGGCCGTACAGCCATTGCATTGGCGCCAAGTGAACCCAATCACCTCGTAGCGATCATTGAAGCAGAAAAAACAGGTTTGTATATTTCCAATGATGGTGGCGAAACATGGAAATCACAAAGTTCTACCGTAAATGTTGTTTCCCGTCCATTCTATTTCTCTTGTTTGGTAATTGATCCAAAAGATTCCAAGAGAGTTTATCGTCCGGGTTTCCAGTTTAGTTATAGCGATGATGGTGGCTATTCTTTTGCTGATGGTGGATTTAGCAGTGCCGGTGTGCATAGCGATCATCATGCATTGTGGGTAAATCCTCAATACACCAATCAATTGTATTTAGGAACAGATGGTGGTACTTACATGAGCACCGACAGAGGAGCTTCATGGATACATTTGGCAACCTTGCCTGTATCACAATTCTATCATGTAGCATTTGATAATAAAACTCCTTACAATGTTTATGGTGGGTTACAGGATAATGGTAGCTGGTATGCGCCAAGTCAAAGTCCTTTTGGAATAAAAAATGCTGACTGGAAGTTCATTTACGGTGGTGATGGTTTTTGGGTACAGCCAGATGGAACGGATGATAATTTTGTTTATGCAGAATACCAGGGTGGCGAAATAGGAAGGGTAGATCTGAAGGAAGGAACAACTGTTACCATCAAACCACAACAAGGTGCTGGCGAAGAAAAACTGCGGTTCAACTGGAATACACCAATCGTTATTGGAACAAAAAATAAAAAGAATCTTTACATGGGAGCACAATATTTGTACCGCTCCACAGATAAAGGTTCAACATGGACAAGAATTTCTCCCGACTTAACCACCAATGATAAAAAGAAGCAGGAGCAGGAGAAATCAGGAGGATTAAGTGCTGATAATACTTCTGCAGAAAACCATTGTACAATCTTCACTATAGCTGAATCACCATTAGATGAAAATATCATTTGGGCGGGAACAGACGATGGCAACTTACAATTCACTAACGACGGCGGAAAAACATGGACCAATGTAGCTGCTAATTATGCAGCTGCCGGTATTCCTGCACAAACATGGGTGAGCAGCATTGAACCAAGCCGTTACGATAAAAATATTGTGTATGCCACTTTTGAAAATCATATGTATGGTGATCACAGAACCTATGCAGCTAAATCAACTGACATGGGTAAAACCTGGAAGCGATTCACCAGTGATGAGTTTACCGGCTTTGCGCATAAGATAAGAGAGGATTTAGTAAATAAAGATTTATTATTTCTTGGAACAGAAATGGGTTTGTTTGCTACAGTAGATGGCGGCAACAAATGGTTTCGCATGAAGAATAACATTCCATGGAAAGCATTGGTGAGAGATATACAGATTCATCCTGTAACCAATGATTTAATTCTGGCAACCCATGGCCGTGGTATCATCATAGTAGATAATATCACAGCTATGCGTAACATGACTTCTGATATAGCTTCGCAGGAAGTGTTGATATTCCCCGGAAAGCCTGTGAACCTAACAATGGGTAAACTACAAACCGGCGGTACACAGGGTGATGGCTGGTATGGTGGTAATACTTCGCAACAGGCGCCTATTCAATACTACTTTAAAAACCGTTTGAATGTAGGCGATGTAAAAGTAGAAGTGTATGATAAAGAAGGTAAGCTGGTACAATCTATTCCTGGAACAAAACGTAAAGGAATTAACGTTGTGTATTGGAATATGCGAAGCACTCCGCCAAAAGTTGCCAATGGTACCAAACCAGATTTTAGTGGGCTGACGGCTCCGCAAGTTTTACCTGGTGAGTATAGCATAAAAATTAAAGTGGGTGATAAAACTTACGATAATAAAATGCAGTTGGTGGCTGAGGAAAAATCAACATTCACGATGGCTGACCGAAAAGTGCAGTATGAAACAGCTATGAAATTGTTTAATCTGCACGAACAATTAGCCACTTTAACGGAAGGTATCACTAATAAACAGCAGGTGTTAAAAGCAGACCTGGAAAAAGTAAAAAGTCCCAAAGTGAAAAAACTCATCCAGGAATATATTGATAAAATGGAAGAGTTGAGAGGAACATTAGTGCCTACTAAACAAACATCCATTTTTGCTGATGAAAAACGTTTGAGAGAAGACATCAGCGATGTGTACCAGGCACTGTGCGGACAGGAAGCTGCTCCATCTAACCTGCAACTGGCAAGAGTAGATGGATTAAAAGATGAAGTAAGTAAAGCTGTGGATAACGAAAAAACATTGACGCAGCAATATGCTGAAAAAATAAAAGCGGCTTTGGTGAAAGAAGGATTAGGTGATAATAAGCCAAAGGTGGAGAACAAAGCCAACCAATAATTTGTCTGACGTCTCGTCCTACAAATTAAAAACTAAGTTTATAAAGGTGCTGGTAATGTATCAGCACCTTTTGTTTTTTTGTAACTTGAACGCTCAACATGGTACTATGAAAAAGAATTTCCTGGTAATTATTTTTATATCATTTACGATTATTGCTGCTGCCCAGATCAACGGATTTAAAACAAATGGCAGCAAAACCATTTTATCCAAATTAAATACCGAGTGGACTTTCGAACCTTATGGCGATTACATTATTAAAACAACTATCAAAAACAAGCATGAGAAAAATGGGGAACAAATTTCTAATGCAGTTATTCTCAAACCAACAGGTACTAAGCCAGTTGTTTCAGGTACAGAAATAAAAACAGTCGTTTACGGAAAAAGCATCACATTAAATATTTCTTCCAAAGTTGTTGAATATATTCAGGGCACAACAAAACTTACATCAACTGGTGCTTATTTAAACACACAATATAAAGGGGTAACATTTTCAATTGCCGACAGTACGGAACAATTCTATGGAGCTGGTGAAAGGGCTTTACTACAAAATCGCAGGGGAAAGAAATTGGTATTATATAATAATCCATGGTATGGGTATGAATATGGTGCAGATAATCTGAATTATTCTGTTCCGTTCATTATGTCATCAAAAGGATATGCCATCTTTTTTGATAATCCTTCCAAAGGTTATTTTGATATTGGTTTATCAAATCCTAATTCATTAGAAGCAGCTTTTGTAAGTGGAGAGTTAACTTATTATATCGTATTTGGAAAAAATGCAGATGAGATATTGCAGCATTACCAGCAACTGGTGGGTACGCAACCTATTCCTCCCCGATGGGCAATGGGAAATTTTATTTCGCGGTTTGGTTATCGTTCGCAGGCACAGGCCGATTCTGTTATTCAAAAAATGAAGGACGAACAATTTCCTGCTGACGGAATCATTCTCGACTTATTTTGGTTTGGCGATAGCATTCAACGTACACTCGGCAATCTTGACTGGACCAATAAAACAAAATGGCCCAATCCAAAAAAGATGATTACCGACTGGCGTAAACAAAATTTAAAAACCATCATCATTACTGAACCGTTCATCTTAAAAAATACAAGAACATACAATGAGTCTTTAAAATATCATGCAGTGGATAGTTTAGGTAATCCTTATACACTAACTGATTTTTATTTTGGCTATGGTGGTATTGTGGATGTGTTTCGTAAAGATGCACAGGAATGGTTTAAAAAAGTATACCGTACTCAAACTGCCAATGGTGTAAGCGGCTGGTGGACGGATTTGGGAGAACCGGAAAAACATCCCAATGATTTATATCACAACTTAAAAGATTTGGGATTTAAGCGTTTATTTAAAGCAGATGAAGTGCATAATATCTTTGGTCATTACTGGAATAAAATGTTGTTTGATTATTATACCAAAGAACATCCCAATACGAGATTGTTTCATTTGAATCGTTCGGGCTATGCAGGTAGCCCCCGTTACAGCATCTTTCCATGGACCGGTGATATCAGCAGAAGCTGGAATGGATTAAAAGCACAATTACCGGTGATATTGGGAATGAACCTGAGTGGTATTCCATATACTCATAGCGATGCCGGTGGTTTCACTACTACATTTAATAAAGATGCTGAACTGTACACCCGTTGGTTGGAGCTGTCAGTATTCACTCCTATCTTTCGTCCGCATACTGCTGCATTGGGAGATTTAAATCCTCCCGGTTCTTTAGACGTTCCCAGTGAACCGGCGTTGTGGGATGAACCAACAAAATCCATTGCAAGAAAACTCATTCAACTTCGGTATAATCTTACTCCTTACAATTATACATTGGCATACCAGCAGTCAAAAAATGGTAAATTATTAGTTCGTCCCATGTTCTATGAAAGTTTTGCAGATAGCAATTTGCTGAAAGCAGAATCACAATTTATGTGGGGCGATAATATATTAGTGGCTCCGGTTGTTAAACAGGGCGATGTTACGAAAGACATTTATTTTCCTAAAGGCAAATGGTACGATTTTGTCCGTAACAAATATTATGAAGGGGGACAATGGGTAACTGATTCAGCGGCAATAGATGAAATACCCTTCTTTATAAAACAGGGTGGATTTGTTCCAATGGTTGCTGGCTTTAATACCATGGATAAATACAATACATCCAACCTCAGCATTCTTTATTTCCCCGCTGCTGAAAAAACATATTACGAAATGTATGATGACGATGGACTGACTAATAAATCTATTGAAAAAAAACAATTTGAATTGCTGCAAATGAATGGTCAGAATAAAGATGGTAAGATCAGCATAGCTTTAAAATCTAGTGGAGGAAAATTTATTGGCCGACCTGCGATAAGAACCATTCGTTTTTACCTCGCAGGTATAAATGCCAAACCATCTTCCATTACATATAACAATAAAGCAATGATTTTGCATGGCGCTGATGAAAGCGGTATGCGTGAATGGAAACCCGGGGATGCTGTTTATTTTGCTGTTAAAAAAACGATGATGTTATTACTTGAGTTTACTGATAAGCCATTGGTGATTGAACTGTCAAAATAGTTAAGCGGTGAGTTACCCGCCAACTGGCGGGTAACTCACTATTGTGCCTGTCTGTGGTTGTGTCCTCACAATCACATCTTCGAATGTTTTGAATGATGAAAATAAAAGGGTTGATTCAATATTGTTCCCGGTCCATATAATGCACCAAAAAACCAAAATCATTTTCTTTCCCGCCAGTGTAATAAAATTTTGCTGAGGAAAATAAATATTCTTCGGGGCATAAGGCTAATTTCCAATGCTCCTGCAAAGGGTTGTTATGGATGTAATCTATTTTTTGCAGCCATAATTTTTCAGAATACAATTCAAAGGAATGACTGTCGGGTAACCAGAAATTATAATTGCGGCTAAGCCAGGTTACTTCATACGATTTTAATTCTTTTGGATTTTTCTGCCTCAACCGTTTTTGAAATTCATGGGCGGTAAATTTCATAAAACTGGATACCGGTGTTTCTTTTCCATTCATCTCTAATTGCTGCCATATCATGTGCAGGTGATTTGGCATTATTACAAAAGCATAAACTTCGATACATTTTTTTTGTGATAAATATTTTAAGGAATCCAGTATGATGGATTGAAAATTATTGTCGGCAATTACCGGGTGCCAGTCTTTTATGGTAGCAGTGTAGAAATAAGGTTTCAACAGTTCCATGATTTGAATTTACTAAAAAATCCAGTTTCCAATTATGGTATTTTTATTTGAGGGTATAAGTAAATTCGCTTTCTCCTGGCATTTGGGGGAGTGGTTGTGGGGACACAACCACCGACGAACGAGAACCCCATCCATCAAATAATTCCACCAAAAAATTTATATAATACTTCTTTTCGTAAATTGAAGCCTTAATTTTTATGCTGTATGAGAAAACTTTTCTTCCTGCTTGTTTGTACAGGCATTGCATTCAATTCATTTTCCCAAAAGACAAAAGCAGTAACACTTACTCCTGCAGAGGACAAGGAAGCCATCGTTGGTAAATTAAAATACCGTTTGATTGGTCCATTCCGTGGCGGAAGAAGTGGTGCCGTTACGGGCAGTTACAAAAACAAAAACACTTTTTATTTTGGTGGCACCGGTGGCGGTGTTTGGAAAACAATGGATGGTGGCAGTAACTGGGCTAACATCAGCGATAAATTTTTTGGTGGTTCTATTGGATCAGTAGCTGTTGCTCCCAGTGATGAATCGGTAATTTATGCAGGTGAAGGAGAAGCTACCATGCGTGGTAATGTGAGTGAAGGATTAAATGGAATGTGGCGCAGCGAAGATGGTGGCAGAAGCTGGAAGAATATTGGTATAAAAGATGGAAGGCATATTGTAAAGATCGTAGTGCATCCAAGAAATCCTGATATAGTTTGGGTAGCGGTAATGGGCCATTTATTCGGCCCCAACAATGATCGTGGAATTTATAAAACAGAAAACGGTGGCAAAAGCTGGAAGCAGGTGTTGTTTGTTAATAATCAAACTGGTGCATGTGATTTGATAATGGAACCGGGTAATCCGTCTGTATTATATGCAGGAACGTGGAGAGTGATTCGTACACCGCATAGTATGGAAAGTGGTGGTGATGGCAGTGGTTTGTGGAAGAGTACGGATGGTGGAGAAACATGGAAAAATATTTCAACCAGCAAAGGCTTACCCAAAGGAACATGGGGAATTGTTGGTGTTTCTGTTGCTCCATCTAATACCGATAAAGTATATGCATTGATTGAAAATGAAAAAGGCGGTTTGTTTGTAAGTAATGATGCCGGTGAAACATGGACTCAGGCCAGCAACGATAATAATATCCGCCAGAGAGCCTGGTATTATTCAAGAGTATTTGTTGATCCCAAGAATGAAAATAAAGTGTATTGCCCCAATGTAAGTTTAATGATCAGCAGTGATGGCGGTAAAACATTTAAAGGAACCAATGCACCACATGGTGATCATCACGATATGTGGATCGATCCGGAAGATGGTAACCGCATGATCATTTCTGATGATGGTGGCGCACAAATCAGTTTTGATGCTGCTGGTAACTGGAGTACTTATTACAATCAGCCAACGGTGCAGGTTTACCGATTGAGTACAGATAATGCCTTTCCTTATCGCATTCTCGGAGGTCAGCAGGATAACAGTGCGTTCCGCATCCGCTCCCGGTCTTATGGTAATGCCATTACACAAAATGATTTTCAGAATGCAGCAGGTGGCGAAAGTGGTTATGTAGTGGCTGATCCGTTAAATCCTGATATTACTTATGGTGGAAGTTATATGGGCTTCCTCGCAAGGATAGATCATAAAACCAATGAATTCAAACTCATCAATGTGTGGCCCGATGATGGCATAGGCGCTGGTGCTGATGTACAGAAATATCGTTTCCAGTGGAACTATCCTATTTTCTATTCCCCACATAATCCAAAACGTTTGTATGCTGCCGGTAATCATTTATTCGTAACAGAAAATGAAGGTAAGAGCTGGGAAATGATTAGTCCTGATTTAACTACCAATGATAAAACAAGACAAGCATCAAGCGGTGGCCCTATCACTAAAGACAATACTGGTGTAGAATATTACTGCACCATCTTCACCGCTACAGAAAGTGAATATGAAAAAGATTTATTATGGAGTGGTAGTGATGATGGATTGATCAATGTAAGTAAAGACGGTGGCAAGAACTGGGAGAATGTAACGCCAAAAGATTGTCCGCAATGGATGATGTGGAACTGTGTGGAGCCTGATCCGTTTAAAAAAGGTGCCGCTTATTTTGTCGGTACAAGATATAAGCTGGATGATTATACTCCATACATCTACAAAACAGAAGACTATGGTAAAACATGGAAGCGAATTGATGCCGGCATCAACCGTATGCATTTTACCAGGGCATTAAGAGCCGACAGAAAAAAACAAGGAATATTATATGCAGGAACTGAATTTGGAATGTATATCAGTTATGATGATGGTGCCAACTGGAAATCATTCCAGCTTAATTTGCCAATGGTGCCCATTACAGATTTGCATATAAAGAACAATGATTTAATAGTAGGTACACAAGGAAGAAGTATTTACATCCTCGATGATTTGAGTGCATTACAACAATCAACAAATGAAATCGCCAATAAAAATCTTCATGTATTTACACCCGATGCCTGTTACCGGATGGCCGGTGGCGGTTTCTTTGGTGGTGGCGGAGCAGGAGGAAAGAATGTTGGACAAAATCCACCTAAGGGTGCAGTGATTCCATTTTACATGAAGGATGTTAATGATTCAACCAAACTAACCGTTAAAGTGATGGATAAGAATCATGGTTTGATTAAAACCTTTAGTACCGATTCAAAAGAAGATAAAGTAACAGTGAATAAAGGGTTAAACCAGTTTGTTTGGAACCTCAATTATCCTGATGCTGAGAAAGCTCCCGAAGGAATGATTTTATGGAATGGTGATGTGGATGGCATTTTAGCCGCTCCCGGAACGTATTATGCAAAATTTGTTTCCGGTAAAGATTCTGCTGAAGTTCCATTTACTGTAAAAGCTGATCCTAATTATAATGTGACACAGGCTGAATATGAAGAGCAGTTCAATATGCTCATTACCATCCGTGATAAATTTTCTGAAACCATCAAAGCATTAAAAAATATAAAAATGCTGCGGGATCAAATGAATGGTTTTACGGCAAGGTTAGGAAAAGATTGCCCGAAAGAAATTAAAGAATCTATTGAGGCTATCAATAAAAAATTAACAGCAGTAGAAGAAGCCCTGCACCAAACTAAGGCCAAGAGCGGACAGGATGTATTGAACTACCCAATCAGGCTGGATGATAAATTGAGTAATGTGTTTGGAAATGCTTCGGCCGGTAATGGTGCTCCCAGCAAACAAGTTAAAGAATCATACGCTGTTATTTCAGGATTGATTGATGAACAACTGAACAAATTAAAAACAGTTATGGATGATGATGTGCCCAGGTTAAACCAACTGATTAGAGACAAAGCCGTGCCGGTTATAGGTGTAAAGAAAGACTAAAAGGAAAATCTTACTATAAAGTAAACTACCGTAGTAAACCTGCGGTAGTTTTTTTACGCTGTATAGCAAAAGCACTTTTTTGCGTAAAAAAATAAGAAAAGCTCGTAGAACTCCTATTAAAAAGAGAATACTCTGGCATTATTTTGACTGCTGGTAGTTATCCTAAAACTGTACCTATGAAAAAAACAATTTTGTTCAACCTGATGTTTATTGCACTTTACATTTCCCTGGTATTTTTAATTGCATTGACAAGAATGTTGTAATGGATAATCTTATTACGGATTAAAATAGAAATGGTATTTTTGGTTGGATGACCCCCGACATTTTTTTTGAATTATTTTTAGCAGAACTGAAAGGGCTGCCTGAATTGCACCAGTATTATAAATTTCATGGTGACAAAAAAAGCTTTGGCATCACAGTAACCCGGTAATTTGGGATTGCGGTTGCGGGTTTGGCACAACCGCTTTTTTCCTGGCTATGAACGGCATGGCTTCTTATGGTTCTACGCTGGAATATTATTATCCCTTTATAGAACAACGCAGAAAATACTGGGACCAGTTTGGCAACAGTAATTTATTTACCGCAGGCTATGAAGATATTTATCAAAATCATCCGGTAACAAATTCAACAGATATTATTATTGTGCAGGATACACTTCGCCATCTTGAACCGATTGATAAAGCCCTGGACATTTTATATGAGGTGCTAAAACCCGGCGGAATGCTTTTAGTGATTGAAGAAAACGGTGGCAATATTATTCAGCGTTTGAAATTATTTAAACAAAGAGGTAATAAAAGAATTATCAAACTTTATGACGATGTGCTTAAACGGGAAATAGTGATGGGAAATGAAAATATCCGTACTTATAAGGAATGGGAAATGCTATTTCAAAATGCATCTTTAGTTGCTGACAAGAACTCCCTTCAGTATATCAGGTATTATCTTCCGTTTAATTATAATGATAAAAATGCTGAGCAACTTGCTACAAAAGAACAGGAGATAAAAAATTCATTCCTTCAAAAATATTTTTTCTTTGGGATTAATTTTTTAGCATTCAAAAATAAATAGTTCATGCGGCGTTTTATTGAATCTTTAAATTTCAAGTTTCTGTATCTGAAAAAATCTTTCGGAAAGAGGTCGTTCAAATTGCTTGATATTGGTTCTGGAAATCATTCAGCCACTAAAACCTGCAGGGTTTTCCCTAATTGTCAATACTATGGGCTGGATATTTCTAAAAACTACAATAATGATGAAAATGATTTTAGGCTGATGAAGGATTTTTATGAATTGGATTTAAACAAGCTTAATTTTTCTTCTGTTCCAGAAAATTATTTT
The DNA here is from genome assembly GCA_016185185.1 of Sphingobacteriales bacterium. GTDB lineage: Bacteria > Bacteroidota > Bacteroidia > Chitinophagales > Chitinophagaceae > AWTP1-9. Next base: position 11,609 of record JACPOD010000031.1, read on the forward strand.
GATGCTATTATGATGAACCATGTAATTGAGCATCTGCAAAAAGGCGATGAAGTAATAAAAGTGCTTCTTTCAAAATTAAGGGGGGGGGTATTATATATATTGAATACCCCGGACATAGAAGCACCAAACTTCCTTCCATGTATGGTACTCTTAATTTTTATGATGATGAAACCCATGTGAGGATTTATTCAACAACGGAGCTTTCTGCTTTGCTTGAACAAAATAATTTTACAGTAATTAAAAAAGGGACAAGAAGAAACTGGTACTATATATTTCTAATGCCTGTACGTATTATACAATCACTAGTTACTTATAAAAAAATTGTTGGAAGTGTTTTCTGGGATATTCTTGGATTTGCGGAGTTTGTATATGCCCGCAAGAGGTGACACCTTTCTAAAAAGGTGTCACCTCTGCATTACAAATTCAACCAGTAATTCATCTTCAGCACCAATGCCCTTTTTTTGTTTTTGAACAAAGGATCGGTATAATAGTTATCTGTATAAACAAGGAACAAATCACTCATGGGTTTATAGCGCCATTGAAACCGGCTGTTGATATTAAAATTATTTCCCTGTGTATTATATTGTAAAAAAGTTGTCCAGAAAATACTGGTGCTGAAATTAA
>JACPOD010000034.1 GCA_016185185.1 Sphingobacteriales bacterium
AAAAAAATAAAGGCCGGATAGAAATCCAGCCCGCTTTAAAATCCAATATCCTATGAAAAACCGAGGACAAGATAGTCAAACGGTTTATAAAAGTGCAATGTTTTGTAACTTTTTTTAAAAAAAATAATTACCCCTCTAAATGGATACTGAACATGATCATTCGGGACTGTAGCCTGTCCAGAACATTGGAGAATTTAAGGTTTGCATCACGGCTATGGATGTTGTTAAATCCATTACTTATTTTTATTTCGGGGGAAAAGATAAAACTCTTAAAATAAAAATTAAACCCTATACCTCCTTCAAAACCATAATCCCCGGGTTTTAGCTTAACAAGGTCTTCAGCCCGGCGGGCCGTAGAATTGCTTGCCATGTCATAATCAAACTTGAGGCCTGCAAGCATATATACCCTGAAATTGTCAATCCGGTCGCTTTTAAATTTGATCTGAAGTGGCAGTGACATCAAGATTGATTCAATATTTTTTTTAGGGTTAGGGTATTCCCCGGGTTTATCATATTTCGTTATATAACGAAGCGTTTTTGACGCAAATACTAATTGCGGGTTTACCCGTATTTCAAAGCGGTCACTTAAATGTCCGGTTGCTAACAAGCCAAGACCAAAGCCTCCGGCATTATACGGTTCAGCCACCATAATCGTATCACTTTGTAAAAACTTTGGGTTATGTGAGGCATGGAGATAGGATGAATTATATGAAAGTGTTATCCCGAAATAGTATGGTTTGCTATCATGATCAGGGAGATTGATCTCTCTTTGTGCCATAACATCTATACCTGTAATAAATAAAATCCCTATAGCAATTGCTTGCTTGCACAATAAATTGAACATATTCCTAAACTCAGCTTTTTGCATGATGTATGGCTGTACTCCAGTTGATTTAAAATTGTGATAAAAGCATCACCTTCGGGGAAAGCCTGAATGGAATTATTGAGATAGCTGTAGGCTTCTTTATTTTTCGAAAACATTTTACCAAACTGTGGCGCCACAATTTTCATATAAATATTGTAGAACCAGCTAAAACCTTTGGTTTTTGGTTTGGAAAATTCAAGAACTACCAGTTTACCCCCGGGTTTCAGCACTCTTCTTATCTCGCTTAGGCCCTTTTCCAGGTTTTCAAAATTGCGTACCCCAAAGGCTACGGTCACTGCATCAAACGAATTTTCAGGAAAATTTATTGTTTCAGAATCGCCGTTCAGTAAGGTAATTTTTTCCCCCAAAGCCTGTTTATCAATCTTTTGGCGACCGATCTCCAGCATTTTGTTTGATATATCAATACCAATAATCTTATCCGGTTTTAAAAGCTTCATTTCCATAAGTGCCATATCAGCAGTGCCCGTTGCCACATCGAGTATTTGTTTCGGTTGAATGTCTTTTAAAAGGTTAATGGCTTTTTTTCTCCACCGGGTATCAATACCGGCAGATAGAAAACGGTTTAAAAAATCGTAGCGGTAGGCAATGGAATCAAACATTTCGGCAACCTGCTCTTTTTTACTCCTGCCAGAACTTTCAAAGGGAACAACTTTATCGTGTAAATATTTTTCACTCATGGAGCCGCAAAGGTAAAATGGTTGTTGGTTACTTGTTGCTGGTTTCCGGTATTTTTGTTCGTTGTAGTATTTACCAGGAAATCAAATAAAGTAACGAGGAATATGATTATTAAATCAGCCACCTATATTGTAAGTAGTCCCGATTACACTAAATGCCCCAAACCGGATAAGCCGGAGTATGCATTTATTGGCAGAAGTAATGTGGGAAAATCATCAGTAATAAACCTGCTTTGCGATAACGAGAAGCTGGCAAAAACATCTTCCAGCCCCGGAAAAACACAATTAATAAATCACTTTTTAATTAAAACAACCATAGATAAAAATAACTCTTTAGGTGAAGGAGGATGGTACCTTGTGGATTTGCCCGGTTACGGTTTTGCCAAAGTATCCCAAACAAGCAGGAGGAGATGGGAGCAGATGATTGAAAATTATTTGCGCAAAAGAGAAACCCTGACCAATGTTTTTGTATTGATTGATTCAAGACATAGTCCGCAAAAAATTGATCTTGATTTTATTAACCAGTTAGGTAAATGGGAAATACCTTTTTCTCTCATCTTTACCAAATCAGATAAATCTACCCAGAAAGAAGTGGCTGCCAATGTAAAAGCATTTTTGAATGCGATGAGAGAAACCTGGCAGTTTTTACCACAGCATTTTGTTACCAGTGCGGTAAAAAAAACAGGAAGAAAAGAGATTCTGAAATTTATTGAAGATTGTAATAAAAAAATTCAGGATACTAATTAAAAAGCATATTCCTTCAAAAATCTTCTTACCTTAAAATTGATCTTTCTCGCCCCTTTGAACGTTCAAACTTGAATTTTTAATCTTAAATTTAGTAAGTGCATATAATGAAGAGGATAAGAAAAAAATAAAACATGAAGCAGGTCTTATTTTAGCTCAAATTATGCGAACTCAGTATGCACAAAGAGAAGTAATGGGAAGATTTCGCAGGGTAAGTACCAATGATATAGAGAAAGGATGTGTGGACCTGTTAAAAGAAATATTTCCGGAAGAAATGAAGAAAATAGAAACGGCAGCTGAAGCCAGTCAAACCACTGACAATACAACTGCCGGTGAATAATTACAAAGTATTTACAAATGAAGTTTATTCAGGAACTACCAGCCTGAATCCATTGCCGTGAATATTTACAATCTCAATGCTGGTATCTTCTTTAAGATACTTTCGGAGTTTGGCGATGTAAACATCCATGCTTCTGCCATTAAAATACGTGTCGCTGCCCCAAATGCGTTTTAATGCCTGCTCCCTTGGCAGCAAATCGTTTTTAAATTCTGCCAGCATCTTCAACAACTCATTTTCTTTGGGGGATAATGTTTGTGTCTTACCATCTGCAATCAATTCTCTTAATTTGGGATTGAAATGATATTTGCCCAAATCAAATTCCATTGCTTCACTGGCTTTATTCATTTCCTCATTACGTTTAAGAATTGCTTTTATTTTAAGGAGCAAAACTTCACTGTCAAAGGGCTTGGTTATATAATCATCGGCACCCAGTTTATAACCGCTAATGATGTCTTCTTTCATTGTTTTGGCAGACAGAAAAAATAAAGGAACATCCGGATCGGTATCACGGATTTCTTCGCCTAAAGTAAAGCCATCCATATTGGGCATCATCACGTCCAGTAAACACAAATCAAATTTTTCCCGGCGAAAAGCCGCAAGACCTAATATCCCGTCTCTTTCGAGTGTAACATCGTAGTCATTTAATTCCAGGTAATTTTTTAATACCATTCCTAAGTTCTGGTCATCTTCTACCAATAATATTTTGGGTTTAGTTCCTTCCATAATTTTTCTTTTTATTGTTAAGCAAATAAAATTAATACATTCCACCTTATTAAAATACCGTGCCTAATTTTTTGTTAAAGGGGTTTGAGCCATATTTTGGGAAAGAATTAATTTTACTACCCTAAAGCTAAGCAATATGCGTATTACACCGGATAACCGGCTAAAGAAACTGGTTATTATTGGAGACAGGGTATTAATTAAACCCAGCAAACCTGATGAACGTACAGCCAGCGGCCTCTATCTGCCACCGGGTGTACAGGAAAAAGAAAAAGTACAGCAGGGCTATGTTATCAAAACCGGACCCGGTTATGCCATACCTGTTCCCATGGACGATGAACCCTGGAAAAACGAAGAAGACCTCGTAAAATATGTTCCCCTTCAGGCAAAAGAAGGCGACCTGGCCATTTTCTTACTGAGCGGTGCAACCGAAGTAATGTATGAAGGTGATAAATATTTTATAGTTCCCCAAAGTGCTGTTTTGATGCTCGAAAGGGAAGAGGAGTTTTAATTTTATTGTTTACTATAAAAGCTTTGTTCCCCACCCTGTTTTTTAATGACAAATAATCTCGTTTGCTTAACTTTCCTTTCTAAATAATTTATATGGCTGCTAACAAAGACACATTTATTCAATTAGTAAAAGATGGCTATACCTTCAAAGGAGAAAATTTTCGTATTGGTACTGCTGTGTTTAACGGGGAAGTGGTTACTGGCAGCGATGTTTTTCTCCCCCTTAAAACAATGAACCGTCACGGTTTAATTGCAGGTGCCACCGGTACAGGTAAAACAAAAACATTGCAGGTGCTGGCCGAAGGATTGAGCGATGCCAGTGTGCCCGTTCTGATGATGGACATAAAAGGAGATTTGAGTGGTATTGCAGCTGCAGGAACAGAAAATGATAAAATAAAAGACCGTCTTGCAAAAATTGGCGGCGAATATAAACCAACAGGTTTCCCGGTTGAGTTACTATCATTGAGCGAACAGAAGGGTGCCAGGATGAGAGCAACGGTAAGTGAATTTGGTCCTATATTAATTTCAAAGATCCTGGGATTGAATGATACACAGGAAGGATTGGTGGCGATGATCTTCAAATACTGCGATGATAATAAAATGCCTTTACTTGATTTGAAAGATTTTGTGAAAGTACTTCAATATGTAAGCAATGAAGGCAAGGCTGAAATAGAAAAAGAATATGGAAAAATTGCCACCACTTCTACCGGCACAGTATTACGTAAAGTAGTGGAACTTCAACAACAGGGGGCTGATATATTTTTTGGCGAACCTTCATTTGAAGTAGATGATTTAATGCGTATATCAGATGATGGAAGAGGTATGATAAATATTTTGAGGGTGATGGATATGCAGAACAGACCAAAACTGTTTTCTACATTCATGCTTCAACTCCTGGCAGAATTATATGCCACATTACCCGAAGCAGGGGATGTGGACAAACCCAAACTTGTATTATTTATTGATGAAGCCCATTTAGTTTTCCAGGAGGCTACTGCTGCTTTATTACAGCAGATTGAAACAGTAATTAAACTGATTCGTTCAAAAGGTATAGGCATTTTCTTCTGTACACAAAACCCGCAGGATATTCCGGCCAGTGTGCTGGCACAATTAGGTTTAAAAGTACAGCATGCCTTAAGAGCTTTTACAGCTGCTGACAGAAAAACGATCAAAGAAGCCGCACAAAATTATCCCGAAACCGAATTTTATGATGTGGATGAATTGCTTACCCAATTAGGAATTGGCGAAGCATTTATAACAATGCTGAATGAAAAAGGAATTCCAACTCCACTGGTACATACCATGCTGGTACCACCAAGAAGCAGGATGGATATTTTAAGCGATAGTGAAATTGAAGGACTTGTAAGTAAATCAAAACTTGTTCGTAAATATTCAGAGATTGTGGATGAAAAAAGTGCTTATGAAATTTTAACGGATAAGCTTAACGAAGCAGCTGATAAACAAAAACAGGAAGAGGAGCAAAAAGAAGATGATAAAAAAACTTCCAAAGAAAAAGGATTCTTTGATAATCCGGTAGTAAAACAGGCTGGAAGAACAGCGGCGGCTGTAATTACCCGGAGTTTGCTTGGAGCTTTGGGTCTTGGCGGAAGAAGCAGTAGCCGGAAAAAAAGTGGTTGGTTATAAAAAACACTATACACTTGTTAATGAAATACAAACAACACCCGATTTTTTTATTTAACGTATATAAGTAAATAGCTTCGGCTATAATTTACTATATGGTGTGTCGAACGATAATTGTTTTAATAACATGCATAATTTTCAGTAGTGCATTTTCTCAAAACGACAGCATTACTACAGAGTTTACAAAACCCAAACCTTTTTCTTTTGTAACCAATGTCCCCCGTGAATTTGTACAGATCATTAAAACTCCTTTTAAAAAGAAAAGTCTTTCATCCACAGCATTCGTAATTGGTTCAACTGCTTTACTGATTGCAGCAGACCAACCTATTTACAATGGAGTAAGAAAACTTTCTGATAATCTTAATCTGAACCCGGCAGAGAAAAATAATATTCTATGGAGTATCAAAGGCGGTAGTAAAGAAACTGTTTTATTGAAATCTCCGGGTAATTTGAATACAGGTTTTTATATGATGGGGGAGGGCATGCCCGCTTTATTAATTGCAGGTGGGCTTTGGTTACATGGGAAAATAAAAAATGATTACAGGTCTTTACAAACAGCCAGTGATCTGTCTGAATCTTTTATTACACTTGGACTTACCACTCAAATTGCTAAATGGATAAGCGGCAGGGAAAATCCTGTGGTAGCCAGTAGAAGCGGAGGTGCATGGCGACCGTTTGCTCCGTTTAAAGATTTTCAAAACAACAAACCCCGTTATGATGCTTTTCCTTCCGGGCATTTAGCTACCATGATGGCTACAGTAACTATTCTTGCCAATAACTATCCCGAAAAAAAATGGATAAAACCTTTGGGCTATACACTAATTACGCTTACCAGTTTTGCGATGATCAATAATGGAGTTCACTGGGCCGGAGATTATCCCATTGGTATCGGATTAGGTTACCTGTCCGGAAAGATTATTACAGACCGGCACAAAAAAAGAAATCGTTATACTGCTCTTAACAGGTTTTAATAAAAATTCCCAATCCTTATAGTATAAGAGTAAATTTGCTGGCTTGAATAATTGATTATGGTAAAAAGGTTTTTACAAAAAGCATACAACCATCGTTTTGGTCCCGTTGCCATACTGATCGTAATGGTATGTACTGTTAGTTTTATAACAAGATTGTTATTACTTATCCGGTCAGTTCCTAATCTTGACTGGAACCCTTTAAACTGGGTTTTAATTTTTTTAGTTGGCTTTTTTTACGACCTGGTAACAGGTTTTTACGCAGCTATTCCACTGGTTTTATATTGCTGGTTAATGCCCCGGGTTATATATACAAAGAAATGGCATCGCTTCATTTTGTACGGCATATTGGGTTTTGCTTTTTTCCTGTTGCTTTTTAATGCGTCTGCTGAATGGTTTTTTTGGGACGAGTTTAATGTGCGGTATAATTTTATAGCTGTTGATTATTTGGTATATACTACCGAGGTAATTGGCAATATTCAGCAATCTTATCCCATTCTTCCCTATTTATTAGCCGGCCTGTTTGTGATTGCATTGATACTGGTATGGTATAAAAGAAAAAAAATAAAATTATCCCAGCAATCGCAGCTTCGTTTTTTAAAAAGAACGCCTGTTGCGCTTTTATTGTTGATCATTCCTGCTGCCAGCTGGTTTCTTGTAAATAATTCATTAAGAAATTTTTCTTCAAATAATTATGTAAAAGAGTTGGCGGGGAATGGCTTGTATGAATTTGGTGCAGCTTTCTGGAATAATGAACTGGATTATAACAAATTTTATACTACAGAAAAAGAAGAAGAAGCTTTTAAGAAACTAAGACAGTTGATTGCACAACCCGGAGAGCAGTTTCTTACAAGCGATCCTTATGCAATTGAAAGAAAAGTAACACCCGACAGTGCGGAAAGAAAGATGAATGTTGTTCTGATCAGTGTGGAAAGTTTAAGCGGAAGCTTTCTTAAATATTTTGGAAACGATCAAAATATTACACCGGTGCTGGATTCGTTAATTCCTTACAGTTTATTCTTTTCAAATTTTTATGCTTCCGGTACCAGAACCGTTAAAGGCCTGGAAGCACTTTCACTGGCATTACCGCCAACGCCGGGTCAGGCAATCGTCCGAAGACCCAATAATGAAAACCTTTATACAATTGGCAGCGTATTTAAAGACAAAGGGTATGATGTAAAATTTATTTATGGTGGTAACAGCTTCTTTGATAACATGGGTTATTTTTTCGGAAATAATAATTACGAGGTTATTGATAAAGCAGATATTCGTAAAGATTCTATCCATCATGAAACAGCCTGGGGTGTGGCGGACGAAGATTTATTTACAAAAGCCATTGGCGAAATGGATAAAAGCTATAAGGCGGGTAAATTATTTTTTAATCATGTAATGACAGTTTCCAATCACCGCCCATATACTTTTCCGAAAGGAAGGATCGATCGCAACCCTGATGAACAAAGCCGGGAAGGCGCTGTTAAGTACACCGATTATTGTATAGGTAAGTTTTTGAAAGAAGCCAAACAACGGCCATGGTTTAATAATACGGTGTTTATTGTAGTTGCCGACCATTGTGCAAAAGTGGCCGGTAAAACAGAAAACAAGCTGAAACCGGGAAAAGAAAGAATATTTCTTTGTACGTACCAATTGATTGCTTATGTAAAGGGTAATAAGATGGTAATACTTTCCCCAGTAAAAAAGGTAGAAATGTTTTCAGTGAATTTTAGCAATGGTTCTTCCCAAAAAATCCCGCTGGATGATTCATTGGTAAAAGAAGCGTTGGCGTATTATCAGAGTGCCAGTTATTTGTTTAAGAATAAATTGTATAAGAAATAAGTTATTGAATTAACCACTCTATAACAACTGCTTTGTATTTATTTAACACCAGTGCTTAATAGCTGTTACTAATTTTATATCCATTTCTTTTTAGTTGGTTTAGGGTTATGTTATAGCTCCGTGGATAACGGAGCTTTTTTGTTAAGTTATTATTGCCAATAGTAAAGAATCCTCCATTACAAATCATCTTATCTTCCTTAATATTTCTACTTCCAATTTTCCCGAAGGTCCGGTTTCAACATATTTTCCCACTCTAAGCGTTCGGTTCTAAAGCATTGGTAATTCTGCCCCGTTAACAATAGACGCAATTGTTTTATTGGGTACCATGTCCTGCTCCTCATACTTCAGTTTTTCATCACAGCTTCCAAATACCATTTTTACAAACTCATTAGTGTTATCCTCAATTTTAATGTAGCCACCTCTTGCACTATCTTGTCGGGGGTCCATTAAAATACAGTTCCAATTCAGTCTCAACTTCACCTCCGCCCAATACCGTCATGGTACAAAATTTATCTTCACTACTATTTTGTTCCCGCATAGCATCGCATATATCCATGTCTATATCTAATTGTAAAGTACCAGTATAGGATATGTCGTCATCAGATGCACATTCTCTGAGCCGGATAGCAACCCTGTAAGTACAACTTTGCCATTGGTACGTATCGGGCAATCCGGCGGACTTACGTAGAATGTTGTGTAACCTGTAAAAGTCAAACAGACTTCGTAAACCGCCGGTGGTAAGTTGACAGTTGAAGAGCCTGCACAATTGATGTCGTCATTTACAATTGTTA
>JACPOD010000074.1 GCA_016185185.1 Sphingobacteriales bacterium
GGCAGCCGATTTTATGGGCAAAACCGTTGTTATCCGTTTGATGGAAGTGGTACTGTTTCTCGGCTTTATTGTTCACATTATCCAGGGTTTACTGCTGGAAAGTTCCAACAGGAGTAAACGAAAAGTTGGTTACGCTGTTAATTTGGGTGATCGTGGAAGTAAATGGTACAGCCGTAGCATGGGTTTACTGGGTACCATCTTATTGCTCTTTTTAATTCTGCACTGGTGGCACTTCTGGATTCCTTCCCGCTTTACAGGAGCTGGTTTGGAAGAAGAAGTGTTGAGCAATGGAAGAATGAGCCACAATATGTTTGCCCTGATGAAAGTAACATTCAGCGAATGGTGGGTGGTAGCCGTATATGTGCTGGCTTGTATTTCTTTAGCGTATCACCTGTTACATGGTTTCCAGAGTGCCTTCCGCACATTGGGTTTGAGTAACAGCAGATATATTTCTCTTATCAATGCTATTGGTGTTGGATATTCTATTATAGTCCCGTTGATTTTTGCTTTGATGCCGATTAGTATGAAGTTGGGATGGGTGGGGGCCCCCTAAATCCCCTAAGGGGGGACTTGCCATTGCACAGCCCTCTCTTTTTGCAGGTAATGATGAATAGAAAATGACTGAATATTGTTGCTGCTGAAAAATGATGAATAGAAATACAGAGATGAAGTGAAAGTTGAAATGTTTGGATTAGTGATGAAGCGCCGCTCTTTCTCCTTTGGGGAAAGAGAAGGAGATAGGGGCTGAACAGAATTACCGGACGTTGAAGTGAGTGACACAACAAAAGCCCAATAGTAGAACAAAAGTTAAGTACAAAAAAGTTCATAAATAATTTTGATGTGTTGATATCAAATTACCACATCTTCAAATTTTCAAATTGATTTATGCTGAACGCAAAAATTCCAGCCGGTCCGTTAGATTCCAAATGGAAAAATTACAAGGCAACCTGTAAACTGGTTAACCCGGCCAACAAAAGAAAATTAGAAGTGATTGTAGTGGGAACCGGATTGGCCGGTGCTTCTGCCGCCGCTTCTTTGGGGGAATTGGGTTATAAAGTAAAAGCGTTTTGTTTCCAGGATAGTCCACGCCGGGCACACTCTATTGCGGCGCAGGGTGGTATCAATGCTGCCAAAAACTATCAGAACGATGGGGACTCTACTTATCGTTTGTTTTATGATACTATCAAAGGTGGTGACTATCGTGCAAGAGAAGGAAACGTTTATCGCCTGGCGGAAGTGAGTGCCAGCATTATTGACCAGTGTGTGGCGCAGGGTGTTCCTTTTGCAAGAGAATATGGTGGATTGCTTAGTAACCGTTCTTTTGGTGGTACACAAGTACAACGTACCTTCTATGCTGCCGGACAAACTGGTCAGCAATTACTAATAGGTGCTTACCAGGCGCTGGAAAGACAAGTGGCATTGGGCAATGTGAAAATGTATAACCGTCATGAAATGCTGGAAGTAGTGGTGATTGATGGTAAGGCTCGTGGAATTATTTGCCGCAATCTTATTACCGGTGAACTGGAAAGACATTTTGGTCATGCCGTGTTATTGTGCAGTGGTGGCTATGGTAATGTATTTTATTTAAGTACAAATGCTATGGGCAGTAATGTAACTGCTGCATGGAAAGCGCATAAGAAAGGTGCTTACTTTGGTAACCCTTGTTTTACTCAAATTCACCCAACCTGTATTCCCGTGAGTGGCGATCATCAAAGTAAGTTGACATTGATGAGTGAATCATTGCGAAATGACGGAAGAATCTGGGTTCCGAAGAAACAAGGTGACAATCGTAAGTCAATAGAAATTCCAGAAGAAGAAAGAGATTATTATTTAGAAAGAAGATATCCTGCTTTTGGTAATCTTGTTCCTAGAGATGTAGCATCAAGAGCTGCAAAGGAAAGATGTGATGCCGGTTACGGCGTTGGTACTTCTAAACAAGCGGTGTATTTAGATTTTGCTGATGCGATAAAACGTTATGGACATATTGAAGCAGGTAAGCAGGGATTGGATCATGCCAGTGATGATGAAATGATAAAGATGGGTAAAGAGGTGGTAAAAGAAAAATATGGTAATCTCTTTGATATGTATGAAAAAATTACCGGCGAAAATCCTTATGAAATGCCGATGAGGATTTATCCTGCTGTTCACTATACAATGGGTGGTTTGTGGGTTGATTATGAGCTGATGACTAACATTCCTGGCTTATATGCATTGGGTGAAGCCAACTTCAGCGACCATGGTGCTAACCGCTTAGGTGCATCAGCGTTGATGCAGGGATTAGCAGATGGTTATTTTGTAATTCCTTACACTATCGGTAATTACCTGGCTGATGAAATTCGTACAGCCAATATTCCCACTTCACACCCGGCATTTGAAGCAGCAGAAAAAGAAGTAAGCGACAGGATCAATAAACTGATGAGCATTAAAGGTTCTCAAACAGTGGAGAGCTTCCATAAACGCCTCGGAAAAATTATGTGGGACAAATGTGGTATGGCAAGAAATTCAGAGGGATTGAAACAAGCTATTTCAGAAATTCAGCAATTGAAAAAAGAATTCTGGAGTGATGTAAAAATTCCCGGAGAAATCAGTGAAATGAATCCTGAATTAGATAAGGCCAACCGTGTAGCTGACTTTATTGAACTGGGTGAGTTGATGTGCTTAGATGCATTGCAGAGAGAAGAAAGTTGCGGAGGTCACTTTAGAGAAGAATCACAGACAGAAGAAGGCGAAGCATTACGGCATGATGATAAATTTATGTATGTATCGGCGTGGGAACTGAAAGGTGATAGCCAGTGGGAATTGCATAAAGAGACTTTGGATTATGAAGTGGTGAAGCCAAGTCAGCGTTCTTATAAATAATTAGACAATTCGGCAATTAGCCAATTTGATAATTTGACAATGAGTATTAAGCCTGATAATATCATATTAACTAAGACTATTTTATTTTCATTGGAGATTATCAAATATTGTGAGCAGCTAGAAGAATTAAAGAAGTATGTGATAGCAAGGCAGCTGATGCGGTGCGGAACTTCGATTGGAGCGAATGTACATGAAGCTCAGAATGCTGAAAGTAAAGCTGATTTTGTTCATAAGTTTAAAATTGCGGCAAAGGAAATTGAGGAGACTAAGTATTGGTTGATTCTTTGTAAAGAATCTAAATCTTATCCAGGTTGCGATAACTTAAAGGAACAGCTTTTTGAAATAGAAAAAATTATAACAAAGATAATTTCGACAAGTAAATCAAGTTAATTGTCAAATTGCCGAATTGTCAAATTTTCTAATATGGAACACAAGAACATTAATGTAAAACTCAAAGTTTGGCGTCAGAAGAATGGTAATGCTAATGGTGGTTTTGAAATGTATGATGCCAATGATATTTCAACCGAAATGTCTTTCCTTGAAATGTTTGATGTATTGAATGAACGACTGATTCGTGAAGGGAAAGATCCTATCGCTTTTGACCACGATTGCCGGGAAGGTATTTGTGGTATGTGTTCCATGTTTATCAATGGTCGTCCGCATGGACCATGGCAGGGTACAACAACCTGCCAGTTACACATGAGAGCTTTTAACGATGGCGATACGATTACTGTAGAGCCATGGAGGGCCAATGCGTTCCCTGTATTAAAAGATTTAATGGTTGACCGTTCTGCCTTCGACAGAATCATACAAGCTGGTGGTTATATCTCTGTAAACACCGGTAATGCGGTGGATGGTAATGCACTGCCCATTGAAAAAGATAAAGCTGATTTAGCATTTGCTAATGCTGCCTGTATCGGTTGTGGCGCTTGTGTGGCCGCTTGTAAAAATTCATCAGCCATGTTGTTCTTATCAGCAAAAGTTACTCATCTTTCCTTATTGCCACAAGGTGCACCGGAAAGAAAAACCCGTGCTATCAATATGATTGCACAAATGGATAAGGAAGGATTTGGCGCTTGTACCAATACCGGTGCTTGTGAAGCGGTTTGTCCGAAAGAAATTTCGATTACCAATATTGCCCGTTTGAACCAGGAGTATTTGCTGGCAGGATTGACTTCTTAACATAGATCAATAAATTTTGTTATAAGCCTTTCTCATTGCAGAAGGGTTTATTTTTGCATACAGGTCTGACGACTCGTCTGACCTTTATATAATTTGGTCTCCGTTTGAAATTTGTCAGACGGGACGTCAGTCAAATTTTCAACCATGGATTATAAAGTACCGTCAGAAACTAAAATCGGTCATGTGCATTTAAAAGTATCTGATCTTGATAAAGCATTGTCTTTTTATAAAGACTTGCTTGGCTTTGAAATAACGCAGCGATATGGAACACAGGCCGTATTTATTTCAGCAGGGGGGTATCATCATCATATCGGTCTTAATACATGGTATAGCAAAAATGCCCCGCCTGCACCCCGCAATACAGCCGGATTATTTCATACCGCTATTCTTTATCCCACAAGAAAAGATTTAGCCATTGCATTAAAAAGGTTGATTGATGCAGGCTATCCATTAACCGGTGCATCCGATCACGGAGTTTTTTGGCCTGTGACCATGCTATCACAATGCCAAAATCGTTTTTATTGGTATGGATATTATATCCTGTATATAAAGATGAATTGAATGCAGCATTAACATTCCCGTTTATGCTCAATAAGCCAAGTCCCACATCACCACCTGCAAAAAAATGATCTGTTACATCAAATTGTACATTTCCCATAGCGGAAGTCCATGTTAAATTAAAATAGTTATCCGTTGTACCATTAATTTTATATTTCTTCCCGATAAAGTAATCATAATTCACTCTTATCCCGGCAGAAAATGTATTGTTGAAATAATAAGCAGCTCTTGCAGTGGCCCCCATGCCAAAAGACTGTGTATTTTTAAAATAAGGATTTAGCGGAAAGGAAAATTGAGGACCAGCTTCTATTCTGATTTTAAAAATAGTACTGTCATTTTTTTGCGAAAAACAAGGTATTATAATCACCAGGAAAAAAAGGATCCATAAATAGCGCAGATAGTGGTACATATACTGTTTTGATCATTCAAAGTTATTGGATAACAGGTTGACCAGCGATGACTTTTATCAATATTAACGTGAGTTTTATTTAAAATAGCCATATCTACAAAATAAATCCTCATTTTTGGCATTAAATACGAGTAAAGCCAGCCTAAATTGACTGCCCGTAAAATACTAACCACAATACTCTTATGTTTTTGTGTAATAACAGTTGTTGCACAAAGGAGAAGTGTATCCTCCAATCTGAGGAATAAAAAGCTATCAACGGCCACTGTCAGGGTAAAAATTGATACAAACAGTATTGTGCCGGGTACTTTTGTACTGTTTGGGCTACCAGATAGTTTATATCAAATCGATTATTCCGATGCTATATTAAAATGGAAACAAAAACCGGCAACCGATAGTGTGGAGATTTCTTACAGGGTGTTTCCTTTTAAATTTAATTCGGTTGTAAAAAGATTCAATCTTGATTCGGTTGTAAAATTTGCATATACTCCGGCCATATTTACAAATCCTTACCTTAACCAAAATACCAAAGCATTTGATTTTGGTAATATTAATTATAATGGAAGTTTTGGAAGGGGCATTTCTTTTGGCAATAGTCAGGACCCGGTTTTAAATTCATCGCTCAATTTGCAGATAAACGGGCTTATAGGCGATAGCATGGAACTGGCTGCTGCCATCACCGATAACAATATCCCTATTCAGCCCGATGGCAATACACAGCAATTAAATGAATTTGATAAAGTACTCATCCAGTTAAAAAAGAAAAACTGGCAACTAAATCTGGGTGATATTGATATCCGTCAAAACAATTCTTACTTCCTTAACTTTTATAAACGTTTGCAGGGAATTTCTTATGAAAATGAAGTGCCTGTATTTAAAAAAGGATCCAATAAATCGCTGGTGAGTGGAGCTATTGCCAAAGGAAAATTTACACGAAATATTTTTCAGGGCCTGGAAGGTAACCAGGGGCCTTACCGTTTGCAGGGGGCAAATGGCGAACAATTTTTTATTGTGTTACCCGGCACAGAAAAAGTGTTTATTGACGGGGAGTTGTTGCAGCGGGGAGAAGACCAGGATTATGTGATCAATTATAACACGGCTGAAATTACGTTTACCCCAAAACGAATGATCAATAAAGACAGACGGATACAAGTGGAGTTTGAATATGCTGACCGTAATTTTTTAAATGCACAAATTATTATTGGTGATGAGTTAAAAGTAAACGATAAATTAAAATTCAGGGTAAATGCTTTTTCCAATGCGGATTCGAAAAATACTTCTATCAACCAATCACTAAACCAGGATCAGAAATTTTTTCTGAGCCAGATTGGTGATAGTCTGCAAAAGGCGCTCTATCCAAATATTACGAAGGACACGGTATTTGATAAAAATAAAATATTATACCGGCTTGTTGATTCAACGGTAAATTCAGTTTTATACGATTCCGTTTTTATTTATTCTGTTGACCCGGCTGCAGCACAATACAGTTTGGCTTTTGCAGATGTAGGGCAGGGTAGTGGTGATTATATACAGGATATAAACGGGGCAAATGGAAGAGTATATAAATGGGTAGCTCCGGTAAACGGTCTGAAACAGGGTCGCTATTTACCCGTAACAAGGTTGGTAACACCTAAGAAACAGCAATTGTTAAGTGTTGGGATGGATTATGTTATTGGTAAAAAAACTTCTGTTACAACAGAAGTGGCAGTTAGCAATTATGATGTAAATACTTTTTCACGATTAAATAAAAGTGACAACACAGGTTTTGCCGGAAGGGTTGTGATACAAAATGAGCAACGCCTGTACTCTTCTGCAAAGAAAAATCTGGACCTGATCACTTCTGCAGGATATGAGTATGTGCAAAAACAATACCGCCCGCTGGAACGATTGCGTTCAGTAGAGTTTACACGAGACTGGAGTTTACCTTTCTTTATTCAACCGGACGAAGAAAAAATAGTAGTTGCTT
The DNA here is from genome assembly GCA_016185185.1 of Sphingobacteriales bacterium. Lineage (GTDB taxonomy): Bacteria > Bacteroidota > Bacteroidia > Chitinophagales > Chitinophagaceae > AWTP1-9. The sequence goes on from JACPOD010000074.1 coordinate 6,972, forward strand.
CTGCCCAGCTAAGGCAATCTGACTCGCATTATTTTTCTATTGAATACAACAATTATCAAAGGGGAAATATTTTTAAGGGTAACCGGCAAGTTTTAAAACATCACTTTGATAAAAAAGGATGGGAATGGAATGCGACGTTTAGTATTTCATCTTTCGACAGTGGAATCAGTAAAGGCAATTTTATCCGGCCGAGGGTTGATCTGAAAAAAAGATTTGATAAACTTGGTAAAATTGAATCCGGAATTAATTATTCGGTGGAGCATAACCCCATAAAATATAAAATACCCGATACATTAAGTCTCAATAGTTTTTCATTTGATATCATTCAATGGTACCTGCGTTCAAATACGCATGCAAACAAATGGGGCATTACTTATTTCACCCGCAGAGATAAACTGCCGGTTGGTAAAAACCTGAACAGCGCAAACAGGAGCCAGAATATTAATTTATTTGTGGAATTGATGAAGAGCGAAAAACACCAGTTAAGAGTAAATACTACTATCCGGCAGTTGAATATTTTAGATTCAGCAATTAGTCGTCAAAAAGCAGATAAAAGTATTTTGGGCAGGGTGGAATATATCATCAACGAATGGAATGGCTTATTGTCCGGTAATCTGTTATATGAGCTGGGGGCGGGGCAGGAGCAAAAAAGAGAATTTAGTTTTTTTGAAGTACCAGCGGGGCAAGGACAATATACGTGGAGAGATTATAATAATGATGGCATTCCGCAATTAAATGAATTTGAACTTGCCATCTACCAGGACCAGGCAAAATACATCCGCATCTTTACACCAACCAATGAATATGTAAAAGCTGCCTATACCCAGCTTAACTATAGCTTAATTCTTGCACCAAGGGCTGTGATTGATGTTACAAAGGCAAAGGGATTAAAGAAATTTGTTTCAAAACTATCGGCCCAATCGTCCATGCAGATTGGGAAGAAAGAGATAGCAGATAAGAATTATGTTTTTAATCCTTTTTCACAAACAAAAGATGCTGCTCTTATAAGTTTAACATCGATATACACCAACACCATTTTCTTTAACCGGCTAAGCTCCTGGTGGGGTATTGATTTTACGCATTTGATGAACAAGGGGAAATCGTTATTGACCTATGGACTTGAATCAAGAAATTTCAGGGATCTTTCCACCCGCTTTCGTTTAAACCTCAGCAGGAATTTTACAACGGAACTTACAGGAAAAAGTATAAAAAATCAATTAGCAAACCCCAATCCTAAATTTGGTAACCGGAATTATTTAATAAGCGGTGAAAGCCTGGAACCCAAGCTGAGTTATATACGGGGTACCAGTTTCCGTTTTTCTGTTAGTTATAAATATGATGTAAGAAACAATAAGCAGGGCGACCAGGAAAAATCAATAAACAGTGCGTTGATCGCAGAATCAAAGTATAATGTGCTTTCTTCCACTTCTATTTCAGCAAAATTGCAGTATAATCAAATCAATTACAGCAGTAAACTGGTGGCATCCCCCAATTCAAATTCAACGGTTGGTTATATAATGCTGGATGGATTATTACCCGGGAAAAATTTTTTATGGACAGCTGATCTTACAAAAAGATTATCCAATAATATAGAACTGAATTTCCAATATGAGGGCCGTAAAGCCGGTACAGCAAATACTGTTCATATCGGTAGGGCAACCTTGCGGGCATTATTCTAAATAAAAAAACCTTCTGCAAATTGCAGAAGGTTTTATATCTATTAATGAAAGATATTAGCTGAATAAACCACCTTTCTTTAAACTTTTTGTAGCTTCTCCAATTTTAAAACCATTGTTATAAATCTCAATTTTATAATCACCAGTTGTAAAATTGCTGTTTGGTTTCCAGGCTACTTCTACAGTTGCTTTTTGTGCAGTAGAAAATACCACTGTATTTTTTTGTGTATAAATTTTCTCACCTTCATCACGGGCAGTAAACTTACCGGAACCCAATGCTTCGTTAGAGATCACTTTACCATCTGGTCCGGTTATCACAACATATACATCTTTTTCCCCTGGTTCGGCAATACGATTGTAAACATCAAAGCTTACTTTTAATTTATCGGCACGTTTTGCAACCGTTGTTTCTTTTTCACGGCCACCTCGTCTTTCATTTAAAGCAACAATATTGATATTAGAGGCATTTAAAGTGGAAGCAATATCAACTTTTTCTTCCAGCTTATTTTTTGTATCCGTCAATTGTACTTTTTCAGTAGTTAATTGCTCTTTCTCAGCTGTTAATTGTTGTTTGTCCTGTGTTAACTGAAGGTTTTCACCTTTTAATTTTTCTATTTCCACTACATAGCCATCTATGCGGCCATTTAGTTCAGCAATTAATTGTTTTGCCTCTTTTAATTCGGCTTCCGTGGCATTTTGTTTGGACAATAATTGTTTTATCCGGCGGTTTTTATTTGCTACTTCGGCCTGATCTCTTTTCAGAAGGCTGTCCAGCTTAGCATTTTTGCCAGTCATTTCATCCAGGCGGGTTAACGCTGCATTGTATTCTGTTTGTAAGGAGTTTTTCGCTGAATCAAGATTAGAGATTTGGAAATCCTTGGCGGCTACAGTTTCGTTGTGTTTGGTTTTGTCCCAAATAATATAACCCCAGGAGCCAAGAAGTAAAAGGGTTAAAAGACCATAAATAATTGCACGGTTGTCTCTCTTTTTAGGAGGCTCTGCTTGTGGGTTTGCAGAGGGATTGTTTGAATAAGCCATATTTCTGATTTTTTGTTTAAATTTAATTTCAAAATTTCATGCCAAAATCACAAGGAGTATTTTAGGGTGCGGAACTTTTGAACAACTTTTTTACATTTTTTTACCTTGTCAACTTTTATGTATGAAACAGTTGCTTGTACTGGATATTGAAACGGTGCCACAATATTCTTCTTTTACACAATTATCTCCATCCTGGCAGAACCTGTGGTGCGACAAAATTTCCAAAATCATGCCAGATTCGCTTTCGCCTGCTGAATCTTACCCGGAAAAAGCTTCTATTATGGCCGAGTTCGGCAAAATCATCTGCATTTCTACCGGAATATTTTATGAAGACAAAGGAAAACGTTTGTGTTTTAAAGTGAAATCAATTTCCGGCGATGATGAAAAAGAACTTTTAAAACAAATTGTAGAATTAATAAATACATACACCCGTTTGCACAAGGGCTTTCAGTTTGCAGGGCACAATGTAAAGGAATTTGATATCCCTTATATCTGCCGTAGATTAGTTGTTAATAATATGCAATTGCCGGAGCATTTGCAATTGAGCGGCAAAAAGCCATGGGAAATACAAATGATGGATACATTGCAATTGTGGAAGTTTGGCGACTATAAACATTATACTTCTCTAAAATTACTGGCTGCCTGTCTTGGTATAGATACACCCAAAGATGATATGGATGGAAGTATGGTACGACAGGTATATTATGAACAAAAGGATTTGCCAAGAATAGTTGAATATTGTCAAAAGGATGTGATAACAGTGGCGCAGATCCTTTTAAAACTTCAGGGTATGGACACTATCCCCAAAGAAAATATATTCATTGCTTAAGACCACTGTTCTGCGTTCTAAGTTTTAAGTTTGCGTTTCTGCAACAAAGAAATAAAACCTGCTTGAATGAGTGTTGAAAAAATAATGGGTGATTGGAAAAAAAAACTTTTCCGGCCGGTTTACTGGCTGGAAGGAGAGGAAGATTATTTTATTGATCAGTTGGTAAATTATGCCGAGCATAATATTTTAAGTGAATCGGAAGCCAGTTTTAATTTAACTGTTTTCTACGGCAAGGATGCTAATTGGGCAGATGTGGTTAATGCCTGTATGCGTTATCCTATGTTTGCCGAACGGCAGGTGGTGCTCTTAAAAGAAGCCCAGCAAATGAGAGATGTGGAAAAACTGGAAGGATATGTAGAAAATCCACTGCACTCAACAATATTGGTAGTTTCCTATAAAGAAAAGAAAGTTGATGGACGTACAAAGTTTGCCAAACTATTAAAGGATAAAGGTGAATTATTAAGTACAAAAAAGATGTATGATAACCAGTTGCCCAACTGGACAAATGATTTTGTAAAAAATAAAGGGTTTACTATTCAGCCAAAAGCATTGCATTTATTGGTGGAGCATATTGGTAACGATTTAAGCCGTATTGCCAATGAAATTGAAAAACTGCTGGTAAACCTTGGCAAGCGGAAAGAAATTACTGAAGACGACATTGAAAACTATGTTGGTATCAGCAAAGAGTATAATGTATTTGAATTGCAATCAGCCCTCATGCAAAAAGATATCTCCAAAGCCATCCAGATCATTCAATATTTTGAAAGTAACCCTAAAGCCGCTCCCATCCAGCAAGTATTACCGGTACTGTATAATTTTTTCAGTAAAGTATATATGGTGTACGGGCTTTCTTCTAATGATGATAAAAGTATTGCGGCCGGGCTGGGGGTCAATCCATTTTTTGTAAAAGATTATAAAACAGCTGCTGTCAATTATGATTTCTATGCCGTACAAAAAAACCTTTTATTGCTGCATCAGTATAACCTTCGCAGCGTTGGTATAAACGATACCGGAACATCGGATGCATCTTTATTAAAAGAGTTGGTTTTTAAAATGGTAAATTAGCAATAAAGCAAGTAGTTACTCAAAGCATAGAAAATCGTAACCCCCCATTTAATAATTCAAAATTTACCGGCCTTTTTTTGAAAACAATTCATTTTTCGTTGTGAAGGGTTATCGTTGGCAATTAGCAGCTAAAAAAGATTTACATTTGCCGTTCGCAAAACCTGACAGATTATGGCATTGATGAAGTCGATATCCGGCATCCGCGGAACAATAGGTGGCAAACCTGGTGAAACCCTTTCTCCTCTTGATGTAGTAAAATTTACGGCAGCTTTTGGAACTATAATTGGCAGCGGCGATAACAAGAAAATTGTTATCGGCAGGGATGGAAGAATCAGCGGCGAACTTATTAAAAATTTAGTAGTTAGTACCTTAAATAGCCTGGGGTTAGATGTTGTTGATTTGGGACTTAGCACTACACCAACCGTTGAGTTAGCAGTGAAAATGGAAAATGCTGCAGGCGGAATTATTTTAACAGCCAGTCACAATCCTAAAGAATGGAACGCCTTAAAATTATTAAATAGCGAGGGAGAGTTTATTTCGGCTGAAGAAGGGAAAAAAGTATTACAGTTAGCAGAGAAGGAAGCTTTTCAGTTTACAACCGTTGATAAATTAGGTTCGTACACTTTTGATGAATCGTACTTGCAAAAACACATTGATGCCATTTTAAATTATGAGCTGGTAGATGTAAAAGCTATTAAGAAAAGAAAATTTAAAGTGGTGGCGGATGCTATAAACAGTTCCGGCGCCATTTATGTTCCTGCCTTATTAAAAGCATTGGGTGTGGAAGAAGTAACGGTATTGAATGCGGAGGTAAATGGAAAATTTGCCCATAACCCTGAGCCATTGCCTGAAAACTTACGGGAACTAAGCAATGAAGTAAATAAACAAGGTGCTGATTTAGGTATTGCAGTTGACCCTGATGTGGATCGTTTATGTTTTGTATGTGAAGACGGAAGTATGTTTGGCGAAGAATATACCTTGGTAGCCGTAGCAGATTATATATTGAGTAAAAGACTTGGTAACACCGTAAGCAATATGAGCAGCACCCGTGCATTAAAAGATGTTACAGTTAAACATGGTGGTGAATATTTTCCCAGCGCAGTGGGAGAGGTGAACGTTGTTACAAAAATGAAAGATAAAAATGCAGTGATTGGGGGCGAAGGCAATGGCGGTATCATTGTACCCGATTTTCATTATGGAAGGGATGCATTGATCGGGATAGGATTGTTTCTGTCGCATCTGGCAAAATCTAAAAAAAGCATTAAGCAATTACGTAACAGCTACCCGGATTATGTAATGAGTAAAAATAAAATTGAGCTGGAGAATGGTTTTGACCTTAATAAAATATTTGATAAAATAAAACAGAAATATAAAAACCAGCCCATCAATACTGAAGATGGATTGAAAATAGAATTTGATACCGATTGGGTTCACCTTCGTCCATCAAACACCGAACCCATTATCCGCATTTACAGTGAAAGTAATTTTGAAACCACAGCCCGAAACATTGCCCACCGCTTAATGAAAGACATCAGGGAGTTTATGTAGAGAAGATGCTGCGAGCCTTGAGCCACGAGCTATTGTGGAGAAGGCTTATATTTGCACCTTCTTTAAAATAAAATCACCCCTTTAGGGGCGGGGGCTTATGAAACGTATTTATTTCGATAACGCAGCAACAACAGCACTTGACCAGCAGGTGCTGGAAGCAATGATGCCATACATGACAGATAAGTTTGGTAACCCATCTTCTATTTATTCTTACGGAAGGGAAAGCAGGCTTGCCATTGAAAATGCCAGAAAGAGTGTGGCAAAAATTTTAAATGCCCATCCTGCCGAAATATTTTTTACGAGCGGTGGTACAGAAAGCTCCAATACGGCTATTAATGCATCCGTTCGTGATTTAGGCTGTACGCATATCATTACTTCACAAATTGAACATCATGCCACCCTGCATACAGTAGAATACATGAAGAATAAAGGCGAGGTGGAACTGAGTTATGTAAAAGTGTTGCCCAATGGCCATATTGATTTAGAAGATTTGGAACAACTCCTCGCCAGTCACGAAGGAAAAACATTGGTAACCTTAATGCATGCCAATAATGAAATAGGTAACATACTCGATATTCACGCAGTAGGAGAGTTGTGTAAATTATACGGCGCCATCTTTCACAGCGATACCGTGCAAACCGTTGGGCATTTCCCATTTGATTTAAGAAATACGGCTGTGCATTTTATTACCGGCGGCGGACATAAATTTCACGGGCCTAAAGGAATTGGTTTATTATACATTAATGAAAATGTTCGTATCAGTCCTTATATACATGGTGGCTCACAGGAGCGTAATATGCGGGCAGGTACAGAGAACCTTTATGGTATTGTGGGTTTTGCTAAAGCATTAGAAATTGCTACAGCAGAGTATGAAAAAGAATCTGCTTACATCGGTACATTAAAATTGTATATGATGGATGAGTTGAAGAAAAATATTAAAGGAGTTGCTTTTAATGGCGACCCGCTAGGTAATAGTTTGTACACGGTATTGAGTGTGTCTTTTCCCAAGACAGAAAAATCAGAAATGATTTTATTCAATCTTGATATCAATAATATTTGTGCAAGTGGCGGCAGTGCCTGTACCAGTGGCGCCGACCAGGGCAGTCATGTTATAAGAGCCATCAATAACAACCCTAACCAGGTAACCGTTCGTTTTTCTTTCAGCAAACATAATACGAAGGAAGAAGTGGATGCTGTGGTGGAGAAGCTGAAAGAGTTGATTTAAGCAAAGTTATTTTATTTCTTCCACCACCGTTGCCTGTGATGACATGGCTTTCCATTCCCCATTCACCTTTCTCCACACATCATAAAACTTTGTCCGCTTTTCCTGGTGTTTGCCTTTGGCAGTTTTGTAAGTGTGAGTAATGAATATAGTAATAGCAGTATTATCAAACTGCTTTACAATAAACGGCTCTTCTATTTTAAAGGAGTCAATGAAAATACTGTCGCTCTTCATAGCGCTGATGTTTTTATACACGCCAGCCAGCTCCATTTGTTTGTTGGAGGTATCAGTGGCTGAAATACTGATGAAGTCATCGTGTAAAAACCGGGCAATAGGGGCGGTATCTAACGCAAATTCGTATTCCAGCCATTTGTGTTCCAGAGAATAGAGTTGTTGTTTACTTTCTTCAGCCGGCATATTACTAACCTGCCTGTTTTGGCAACTGGTTAACAACAATCCGGTAACGATTAACCCCGTTAAATACTTCATATGTTTTGTGTAATGATTATTCCTGAGCTTTTAAAAGAAACAAAGAACCGTGGGCAGATTAAATTTGTTGATAACAGGCAAATAAATATAGTAAATATTAGCAGAAAGGTTCGTAATGATCAGGCAATATTTTTAAGATTCAACTTGTAAATCTCAAACCAACTCGTGCTGACCAGTGCAACCAGTACACAAATCAGGTAGTGAATACCTTTAATGGAAGTCAATTGAAAAAGTTGTTGCACGGGTGCAATAAAATAAATGGAAGAAAGAAAAATTAAGGATACAAGAAATACAAAAGGTACAAGCGAATTTTTATATCGTGAAGTTTTAATTAAAGTTTCATCAAAAGAACGGTTAATGAAAGTGAGAAAAATATTGCTGTAAATAAGTGTGGTAAAAACTATTGTCCGAACGTATTCTATCGCATAACGACCGGTCATAAAATTATAATACAGGATCAATAAACCTGCTGCTATAACAATTCCCTGTATAAAACTGATCAGTAATTCTTCACTGGAAAACATATTACTTGTACGGTCCCTCGGTATTTTCTTCATTATACTTATTTCTACAGGTTCTTTTTCGTAAAAAATAGAACAGGTAGGTCCCATTATTAATTCTAAAAAGATAACATGAATAGGGGTGAAGATATTGGGAAACTTCCAGCCCAGTATTAAAGGTAATGAAGCGGTCAGTATGATCGGTATATGGATGGAAATAATATAGCGTACAGCTTTCTTCAGATTATTATAAATTTTTCTTCCCTGCTGAATGGCAATCGTTATTTTTTCCAGGTTATCATCTGTTACAATAAGATCAGCCGCCTCTTTGGCAATTTCAGTTCCTCTGTCGCCCATGGCAATTCCTATATGCGATGATTTTAATGCTGGCCCGTCGTTAACACCATCGCCAGTCATAGCTACAATTTCTCCATTTGCTTTGATGGCGTCTATTACTTTTAATTTTGCATCGGGAAACATACGGGCATATATATTTAAATCTTTTACAACAGTACGCAGTTCTGTTACCGATAAGTTCATTACTTCCGCTCCGGTAATTGATTTTTCAGACTGTTCCATTCCAATTTGCTCGGCAATATTTATCGCAGTCTCTGCATAATCACCTGTAATTAATTTTATTTTAATACCTGCAGCATACCATTGATTGAATACTGCATTAATATTTTTTTTAGGTGGATCGTATAAAGCGAGTAATCCTTCAAACTTCCAGTTAAAGTCATCCTGCTCTACAGGATATTCCCCTTCGTGTTCTGCACTGCAGGTGGCAATAACCCTGTAACCTCCGGAAGCCATTTTCTTAATGATGGAATTGGTCTTATCTATTATATCATCGCCTGCTTTGCAAATTTTTAATATTCTTTCGGGAGCACCTTTGGCCGCTACAACACGAATATTTTCCCATTCGTAAACATGCGTCATCATAGGGGGCTGGCCACTTAACGGGTATTCATGAATTAATTTTAATGGTATTTCTTTTAATGTATCAAAATGCATTTCACAGGCTTCAGCAATTGCTTTTTCCATTGCATCAAACGGGCTTGCTTCGCTGGCCAGCCTTGCATAACGTAATACATTTCCATTTTGTAATTGTTTTATGATATTCAGATCTTCCAGCAATCCTGTTTCAAAATCATAAATGGTGTGAACCTGCATTTTGTTTTCAGTTACGGTTCCTGTTTTATCGAGGCAAATAACACTCACTGCACCTAAGTTTTCGATGGTTTGTGGCTGACGGGTAATGATTCCCTTTTTTGCCATATGATAAGCCCCCAATGCCATAAAACTGGAAAAAGCCACTGGAATTTCTTCGGGTACTGCAGACATGGCAAGTGTAAGTCCGAATAATAAACTTTGTACAAAATCTTTTGTTTGCAGAAAATTAAAGAGCCATATGGTAACAAAGGCAACAAGACCTGTAATGGCCATGATTTTTACAAATCGTCCGATCTGGTTTTGTAGTAATGTTTTGGAAGTTGAAATTCCGCTGATGGATTTTCCTAATTTTCCAAGCATTGTTTTATTGCCTGTTGCCACAACCCTGGCATAGCATTTACCTGAATTAATGATGGTGCCCTGGAAAAGCTGATTATGCGTTTCCGTTGTGTTTTTATCTGCCGGAACAGATTCTCCTGTAATAATAGATTCATTTACGGTTAAATCATTTTGCCGGAGTACAATGGCATCTGCCGGAATGCGGTTTCCTTCTTCCAAAATCATCACATCTCCCGGAACCAGGTCTTCCGATAAAATGATCTGCTCCTTTTGATCTCTTATTACGGTAATTTTTGGCTCTGTAAATTTCTTTAACCCTTCCAAAGCACGGGAACTTTTTACTTCCTGGAATACGGATATTGCCGCAACAAATATCATTGCTATCGCCATCAGTATCCCTTCTTTTGTTTCACCCAATATAAAATAAGCAGCACAGGCAATGAATAACATGATGAACATGGGTTCCTTCATTATATCCCAAAGGATATGCTGCAGCCGCCTTGGTTTTTCTGCCTCAAAAAGATTTTTTCCATATTGCTGTTGCAATAAAATAATTTTACCTGACTGCAATCCTTCGATTTCACTTGTAAAATCATTCATCTTTTCACGTCTTATAAAATTGAAATTAGGCCGTAATTAACCAAGCGGGTATGATGCCTGTCAATTTTTGAGGTGATAATGAAACAAAGTCCGGAAGAAAGAAATTTAGTTGGTAAATCCTAACTGATTTTTTACTTCTTGTGGCAGTACTGGCAAATTTTTTCTTTCGAGGAGGAAACTGGTCAATTGTGCAATCTCTTTAAAAATAGAATGTTTGTCCATGGCTGCTTTCAGGTAGCCGGCCCCGCTGCTGCCACCGGTTCCTATGCGGGTACCGATCATTCGTTGCACCATATTCATATGCCGGTACCGCCAGGTGCCCAATTGTTCATCAATTTCCAGTAAGGTATTAAGTAGCTGAAAGGGAAGTTCTAACATAGGATAACCACGATACGCCATTATAAATAATGCATTACGGCATGCCTTAGGCGAAAGCTGACGGGTGTCATTTGCGGAACGGTTTATAAAAACTTCTTCAAAATACCCTGCATTTTCTTTTTCTGCTTCAGCCAGGCTTTGTACATAAACGGCATGATAACTGGCCCATAATTTCTCTTCAAAAAAAGGCATTCTTTCCAGCCATGCATTAATAAGTGTAAGGAGTGGTTTTTCTTCTTCAGCAGCTTTGATAATAGCTACGTGGTAATTTCTTAAATGTGAAGTATAGTAGTCCTGCCCGTGTCGATTTTCATATTTGAGCCCCAGTTTCGCTTCCAGTACTTTAAATTGCCAGCTTTGAAAACCAGAAGCAGGGCGAAGCATATCACGAAAATCTAAAAAGTCCATAGGGGTCATCGTTTCCATTATATCTATCTGATGCACCAATACTTTTAAAATGGTCACTACTCTTTGCAAACGGTGCACTATCGTTTGCAGTTCGGGAGAATTATCATTGAGCGATGGCCTATTCATTACCGCAGCAACAGAATCTACCTCATACAATAGCTGCTTAAACCATAATTCATATGCCTGGTGAATGATGATGAAAAGCATTTCATCATGTGCTTTTTGATTGCCTTCCCTGTCACTTTCAGGATGCTGGCTGTTTAAGATTTTATCGAGACCAAGATAATCGGAGTAATACATTGTTTTTTCCATATGCACTGGCTGTTGTAAGACGAAGATATTTTATTTCAGTGAGTCAAAAAAAAGAAGGAGCCCCGCGGAGCTCCTGTCAACATTGCGGTTACTGCAGTTGTTTAGTGTGTAACCATAATTTGTTTTCTCAATATACCTTGCGATGTTTTTAATTGCAGAATATAAATACCGGATTCCAGCCTGGCAGCATTAAAAGGCATGGTATATTCTCCGGCATTCATTTTCTGCTGCAGGTAATTACTGATCAGTTTACCATTGATGCTGAAAATTTTTACATCCACATTATCGTTCTTTTTTAAGCTGATGTTTAAAGCAGAATTATTATTTACCGGATTGGGATATACTGTAAAATTGAATTCCCTAACGGCATTTTCTTCCAGCCCCGTTCCAAGGTTAACGTTGATCTTACCTTTCATACCATTAGTAAAAACGTGGTTTTCGCAAACATAATATATAATGGTACCCGCCATTCCTGCAGTAACAGTAAAACTAATAGGGGATGTTTCTGAAACAAATAAAGCACCACTTATGGGTGTAGTTCCGTTGCTGGTCCATGTGGCCAAATTGACTTGGGTGGTGGGATGAGTAATTGATGCTGCAATATTTATAACGTCACCTACATTAACCATAACATCTGAAGGCGAATAACTAAATCCAACTGTATTAATATTTACAGTAGCTGCAACACAAGGTAATAGCCCCCCAAAAAATGTTGTAAGGAAGAGTAGCATTTTTCGCATGGCATGTTGTTTTATGTTAATGGTGTGGGTAATGTTCAAACACTGAAACAAACAAAATGTTTCTTTTCAGCTTTCAAAACGGAAGCGGACAATAAACTTATAATTTCATAATACCAGCCAGGAGAGAGTATTCAAAACTAACTATATTTCATTAATTTTCCGAAAAATTATTACAATGCGAATGTTATTAAAATCCTTTCAGATTTTACTTGTTTCCTTGCTTTTATTTAATTCCTGTAAATTAATGGACAAAGGGGAAGACAATAAATCTTCAAGCGATGCTGCATATCCGTCCTGGATAAGCCAGGCCAATATTTACGAGGTGAATGTAAGACAATACACACCTGAAGGAACTTTCAAAGCTTTTCAGCCCAATCTTCAGCGTTTGAAAGATATGGGTGTGGATATACTTTGGTTTATGCCAATAACTCCAATCAGTAAAGTTGACCGCAAGGGTGTATTGGGCAGTTATTATGCGGTGGCTGATTATAAAGCCATCAATCCTGAGTTTGGGAATATGGAAGACTGGAATAACCTGGTTAAGAAAGCTCACGAATTAGGATTAAAAGTGGTGATTGACTGGGTGCCTAATCATAGTGGTGCCGATAACCATTGGTTAACCGATCATCCTGATTTTTATAATAAAGACAGCAGTGGAAAAGCAGCTTATGCTTTTGACTGGAGTGATACCAGGGACCTGAATTACTGGAACCCGGCTATGACTGACAGTATGTTGGATGCCATGAAGTTTTGGTTAGCCAGCGGTATTGATGGTTATCGCTGCGATGTGGCGCCGGAAGTTCCCCGTTTCTTCTGGGAAAAAGCTATTAAAGAATTAAAGCAGGCTAAACCAGATTTATTCTTTTTAGGTGAGGGTGATAAAGGTTGGTTGCATGATGCTGGTTTCAATGCCACTTATCCATGGGATATGTTTGCTACCATGAAAAAAGTGGCGGCTGGTGAAAGAAATGCTTTGTCATTAGACACAGTACTGATGCGGCAGGATGAATCATTTCCTGTTGGTGCTATTCGAATGTATTTCACGAGCAATCATGATGAGAACAGCTGGAACAAGAGTGACTATGCTACTTTTCCGGGTGAGAAACATGCACCATTTGCAGTGTTTACACAAACCATGCGTAATAGTTTGCCTTTAATTTACAGCGGACAAGAAGAACCATTCTTAGATTCTATTTCTTTCTTTTATAAAGACACTATTACTTTCGGTAAATATCAACGGGCTCCATTTTATAAAACATTATTGGCTTTAAGACATAACAATTCTGCATTAGCAGTAGATGCGTCTTTTAAAAAGTTAAAGACTGGTGCTGATGATAAAGTGTATGCTTATGTAAGAGAGAAAGATGGTAATAAAGTTTTAGTAATACTGAATTTATCAGGTAGTGATGCTGAAGCAAAAATTGAAGATGCTTCATTAAAAGGAGAAGCAGAAAATGTTTTTGCTGGTAAAAAAGAAAATGTTGATCCGGCAACTCCGGTTAAGCTGAGTGCATGGGGCTACATTGTTTACAGCTATAAGAAATAAACTATATTAATCTTAACCAGAAGATAATTTATCTCACAGGGCGATGACTGTAAAGTTTTCGCCCTGTTTTAATTGACAAAATTTCTAAGTCACTAACTCTTTTTTTGTATTACATTTATACATCTATGCTAACCTCGTGATGATACCTGTATAACTCCCCTTAACTTTTATTATGCAACCAACTATTACAAAAAACCGGTTTCAATCTATTGATGTGTTACGTGGACTGGTGATGGTGATTATGGCACTTGATCATGTTCGTGATTTTCTTTACAAAGCTGACTTAAGTAAAGCGGCTGATGCCGCACTGGATCCCACCAATATGCAAACCACTTTTCCCGCCTTATTTTTTACCCGGTGGATCACCCATTTCTGTGCACCCATTTTTGTATTCCTGGCAGGAACTTCCATTTACCTCATGTGCCAGCGAAAGACAAAAGCGGAAATAAGCAGCTTCCTGTTCAAACGTGGTTTGTGGTTGATCTTTGTTGAGCTGATCATAATCTCCTTTAGCTGGACGTTTAATCCATTCTTTAACCTGTTTGTTATGCAGGTGATTTGGGCGATAGGAATAAGTATGTTGCTGCTGGGTGTTTTGATTCATTTACCGGTAAAAGCAATATTTATAATTGGATTAGTAATAGTTGCCGGTCATAATATTATGGACATTCCTACCGTAAGTGCCGGACTAAAAGGAAGTTTTTTAAGCGATTTAATCTATTTCTCCAATTTTTCTGTTCATCCTTTATGGGGCGATCATTTCGTTATTATCGTTTACGCTTTTCTTCCATGGACAGGAGTGATGTTGCTGGGTTATTGTTTTGGGATGTTTTTCAAAAAAGAAGTGGATCCTTTATATAGAAGAAAAATGTTGATAAGAATTGGAACTGGCCTGGTGCTTTTGTTTATTGTGCTGCGCATCATCAATGTATATGGCGATCCGCTTCCCTGGTCATCTCAACCGAGAGGACCAGTTTACAGTTTCTTGTCTTTCCTAAATCTTAATAAATATCCTCCTTCATTAATGTATTTGTGCATGACACTCGGGCCCGGTATTTTATTTCTTGCATTCATTGAAAAAGTACAAAACAAGTTTACTGCTATTTTCAATATTTATGGAAGAGTGCCTATGTTCTATTACATACTCCATTTTTATTTTATTCATCTTATAGTGGTGGTTGTTTTTTATGCACAGGGTTTTGGAACAAAAGATATTGTTCCGGAAGGCATTCCCTTTTTCTTCAAACCAAATGGATTGGGCTTTGGATTGTGGGGTGTATATGCGGTATGGGCCGCCCTGGTAATAGGATTATATCCACTCTGTAAAAAATACAATCAATATAAAAGTACTCACAGCAAATGGTGGCTTAGTTATTTGTAATATTGTTTATTAATGTTTGAAATATGAAACCGGTAACCATTCTTGCTTGCTTATTTTTTGTTGCTTCAACTGTAACGGCGCAGGACAGAACTTATGCTGAACGATTGGGTTTTCCCAAAGGAAAGAAAGTAGTGATCATGCATGTGGATGATGTGGGCATGAGTTATGAATCCAACATGGGAGCTATTGAAACGATGGAGAAAGGAGTGGCCTCTTCCTGTAGTATCATGATGCCTTGTCCGTGGGTGGCTGGATTTTTTCATTATTTAAAAGAGCATCCCAATACTGATGCTGGTTTGCATCTTACATTGACCTCTGAATGGAAAGATTATCGCTGGGGACCCATCAGTGGTAAGCCAACGGTACCAGGCTTGATAGACAATGAAGGTGTGTTGTGGCCCGATGTTCCGGATGTATTGAAACACTCCAATGCGAAAGAAGCGGATATTGAAATAAGAGCACAGATAGAAAAATCATTGCAAATGGGTTTTCGTCCCACGCATTTAGATTCTCATATGGGAACATTATTTGCCACTCCTGAAATGCGGCATGTGTATTTGCAGGCAGGTATTGATTATAAAATTCCTGTAATGTTTCCCTGCGGGCATAATACGATTGCCGGTGCTACCACCAATGGTATGGGAATAACACAGGCACAAACAGATTCTATTGGAAAATTATTATGGAGCAATGGTTTGCCGGTGATCGACGATCTCATCAGTGATAGTTATACGCCGGGCTTACCGGCAGGAGTAGCAGCAACGAAAGAAAACTTACTCAAATACAAAACCCGGTTTTATATTGATGAGTTTAAAAAGATGAAGCCGGGTATAACGTATGTAATTACACATGCATCAAAGCTTACAGAAGTTTTTCCGCATATCTCAGATTCTGGTCCCATAAGAGATGGTGATTATATGGCTTTGATGAGTAAAGAATTAAAAGCCTATATGGAAAAAGAAGGAATTATCATTACTACAATGCGGGAGTTGATGGAGAGAAGACAGAAGGTAAAATAGTAAATATGACTATTTAATCATAAACATCCTTTCTGTTACCAATTTTTAAAATTTCAATCGTGAGTATGTTGTGATAAATGGTATATATAATCCTGTAATCACCAGAACGTATCCGGTATAAATTTTTAAAACCTTTAAGTTTTTTATAGCCAGGAGGAAATGGATTGCTGGTCAGTTTTAATATTTGTTCCCGTATGGCAATGATTTCTTTTGCCGGTAGTGAAGCTAACTCTTTTTCAGCCGACCTTTTTATTTTTAGTTGATACCTTGCCATGGACTGATTTTGATTTCAATATTTTATTAACCGTCTTTTCAAAATCTGCGGAAGGTTCTTCCAAACGGGAGGATGCTTCGAGGCCATCTAAAAAATCTTCTATCTCCTCCTTATAATTTTTCAGACTGATAACAACAGCTGTTTTATTTCCTTTTTGGTCTGTGATATATTTTACACCCTTCATGGAAACAAGTTTTATCAAAGATAAATTTTTTATTTCAACATCCCTTTTATCTCCTGTAATTTCAATAAAGCTTCTACAGGAGTAAGACGATTAATGTCCGTATTACTCAGCATTTTTCTGATTTCATCAAAGGTTTCGCTGTGTGCATCAAAAATGGACAACTGCATTTTGGTGGAAGACAAATTTTTCAATGCTTCTTCCGGACTTACAGATTTTCCGTCTTTCTGACTTTCCCTGCTATCTTCTAACTGTTTTAAAATCTCATTGGCCCGGTTGATTAAAGAAGGAGGCATACCGGCCATCTTGGCAACATGAATACCAAAGCTATGCGTACTGCCACCGGGAGCCAGTTTACGCAGGAAAATAATTTTATTGCCCACTTCTTTATTGGTGATGTGATAGTTTTTGATGCGGGGCAATTTATTCTCCAGTTCATTCAGCTCATGGTAGTGTGTGGCGAATAAAGTTTTGGGAGCAGCAGGAGAGTTGTGTAAAAATTCAGCAATACTCCAGGCAATAGAAATGCCATCGTAAGTAGAAGTTCCTCTTCCTATTTCATCCAGTATGATCAAACTTCTTTGCGAAATATTGTTGATGATACTGGCACTCTCATTCATCTCCACCATAAAAGTTGATTCGCCACCGCTCAGGTTATCACTGGCACCAACTCTTGTAAATATTTTATCCGTCAATGGAATCTTTGCATGATCAGCAGGAACAAAACTTCCCATATGTGCCATCAGCGTAATCAAGGCGGTTTGACGGAGCAATGCACTCTTACCACTCATATTAGGACCGGTAAGAATAATGATTTGCTGTGCAGCAGGATCTAATAAAATATCATTGGCAATGTATGGTTCACCAATTGGTAAATTTCTTTCAATAACGGGGTGGCGGCTTTCTTTTACATCAAACTCCAATCCTTCATGCAGCAGCGGCTTCTTATAATTATACTGTAAAGCATTATTAGCAAAACAAATCAGGCAATCGAGTATCGCCAGTATATTGCCATTGGTTTGAATAGGGGAGATGTAATCTTGTAATTCAATCAGCAACTTTTCATAGAGATCAGCTTCTATTTGTGCAATTTTATCTTCAGCACCAGTTATTTTTTCCTCGTAATGTTTTAATTCAGGAGTAATGTACCGTTCAGCATTGGCCAGCGTTTGTTTACGCATCCATTCGGCCGGTACTTTATTCTTGTGTGTATTGGTTACTTCCAGGTAATAACCGAATACATTGTTGAAACCAATCTTTAACGAAGGAATCCCGGTTGCTTCACTTTCTTTCTGTTGCAGTTGTACTAAATACTCTTTTCCTCCATGAGCAATGCGACGTAATTCATCCAGTTCACTGCTGACCCCTTCCTTAATAACTTCACCTTTATTTAAAGCGGCCGGTGGATTTTCAATGATGGTGTTTTGTATTTTCTCCAGGATATAGTGGCATGGGTTTAAGGCATCGCTTAATCTTTTCAGATAATCATTAGCCGCACCTGCCTTTGCTGAACTTACGGCAGGCAGGGATTCGCAGATTTTTTTGATCTCATCAACTCGCTGCAACCCTTTGCTTAATTGTAATACTTCACGGGGATTTATTTTTCGCAGTGGTAAGCGACTCACCAATCTCTCTACATCACCACATTGCTTGATGTGATGCGAAACTTTATTTCTTAACTCAACATCTTTAATAAAGTATTCAACTAAATCTAATCGCTCATTGATCTTTCTAATATCTTTTAATGGCAATACAATCCATCTCCTAAGCAATCTTGCACCCATCGGGCTTACGGTATTGTTCAATACTCCCAATAACGTTTTCCCTTCATCGTTTCCGCCAATTCCTAATTCAAGATTGCGAATGGTAAAGCGATCCATCCATAAATAATCATCCCTGTCTATCCGCTGGATAGCTGTGATGTGCTGCAGGTTGGGATGCTCGGTATCTTTTAAATAATGCAATACGGCGCCGGCAGCAATAATGCCGGCATGCAAATCTTCAATACCAAACCCTTTTAAGGAATGCGTTTGAAAATGTTTTAATAAATTTTCAGTGGCATACGCTTCATCAAACAGCCAGCTTTCTAATGTGTAAGTATAAAACTTGCTGCCAAAATTTTCTTTAAAAAACTTTTGATAGCTGCGCTGGAAAATAACCTCAGCAGGTTTTAATGTTTGCAGTAATTTATCGATATATTCATTATTCCCCTCGGCTAAAAAAAACTCCCCGGTAGAAATATCAAGGAAAGCAATTCCATTTTTCTCTTCAGTAAAATGAATAGCTGCTAAAAAATTATTGCTGTTATGCTCTAATAGTTTTTCATTGGTAGCTATACCGGGCGTCACCATTTCGGTAACACCACGTTTTACAATTCCTTTTACTGTTTTTGGATCTTCCAGCTGATCACAGATAGCAACACGATATCCGGCTTTCACCAGTTTATGCAAATAAGTATCCAGTGCATGATGCGGAAACCCCGCAAGGTCAGAGGAAGCTGCAGCACCATTATTTCTTTTAGTTAATGTAATGCCCAGCACTTTGGAGGCAATGATGGCATCTTCACCAAAAGTTTCATAAAAATCACCTACACGAAACAACAGCACTGCATCCGGGTACTTTTGTTTAATAGCCCGGTGCTGCTGCATTAAGGGAGTGTCTGCGCTGCTTTTTGCCATGGGAGACAAATATAAGCAAGAGCAATTATTCGGGTGGGGTTTTATCAATCCTTAAATGAAATTTATTGCGATATTTACAGGATATAACGCTTAAAATGAAAATTCGTATTGCTACTGCTATTACACTGCTGTGTCTTACAATTATTGGAAAAACACAAACGGTCAGTTTCACTTCTTCCAATCTTCCCATCATTGTTATAAATACAAATGGGCAGGAAATTCCTGATGATCCCAAAATAACAGCGGATATGGGAATAATCTTCAATGCTGGTAATGCCCGTAATAATATGACCGATCCTCTTAATCATTACAATGGAAAGATCGGGATTGAATTAAGAGGTCATTCATCACTGATGTTCCCGATGAAATCTTACAGTATTGAGTTGAGAGATGCTACGGGCAAATCAGTTGACAAATCTTTATTCGGGTTACCAAAAGAAAGTGATTGGGTTTTATATGCACCTTACACGGATAAAACGCTGATGAGGAATTTTTTGGCGTATACCATAGCAGCAGAAACCGGACATTGGGCATCACATTGCCGCTATGTTGAAGTAGTAGTAAATGGAGATTATAAAGGCGTTTACATTTTTGAAGAAAAAATAAAGCGGGGCAGTGGCCGGGTTCCCATTGCAAAAATGGCGGCAACGGATATAAGTGGTGATGCGGTTACTGGTGGATATATTTTTAGTCTGGATAAAGATGCTACCGGCTGGTATAGTTCTTACCCCAATCCAAATGCGCCCAATTCAAGAAACCGGTTTGATTATGTATATCCCAAAGTGGAGAATATTGTACAGCAACAAAAAGACTATATTAAAAGTTATGTAGATAGTTTTGAAACAGCGTTGGCTGGTTCTAATTTCCAGGATCCGGTGAATGGGGTAAGGAAATTTGCAGACATGCCTTCTTTCATTGACTATATGGTGGTGAATGAAATGAGCCGCAATATTGACGCCTACAGGCTGAGTTCTTATTTCTATAAAGATCGCAACAGTATTAATTCAAAAATTTATGCGGGTCCGGTATGGGATTATGACCTGGCTTTTCGTAATGCAGATTATTGTAACGGGGCTAATACAGATGGGTGGGCGTATAATTTTAATTATATCTGTCCGGCTGATGGGGCAGGGCTGGTACCTTTCTGGTGGGAGAAGTTGATGATGGACACATCCTTTGCAAAAGATTTCCGTTGTCGCTGGACTGTTTTGCGGAGCAATACGCTAAGTTTATCACATATCAATCACCTGATCGATTCTGTTGTAGGTTTATTAAGTGAAGCATCCGCAAGACATTTTCAACGCTGGGATGTATTAGGAAGTTGGTGATCAATGCAAATTTTGTCCAGTACATTGATATGCGTATTAGCGATATTAATGGAAGGATAGTGGAGACAAGAACATTATTTGTTACAGAGGGTGTAAATGTGTTTTCAAATTTTCAGGGATTAGCAAGCCAGTCAACCGGTATGTATTTTATTCAACTTTCAGGCAGGGACACCAAACAATTGCTGAAGGTGATACATAAATCATAAGTAAAAGACTGATGAATAAAAACAAAAGGCATCATTTAAAATGATGCCTTTTGTTTTTATTCATGACAGTATGGAATTAATAGTTTGCTAAGGACATCCAGCTGCCGGCATTGTATGTTTCAATCCCGTTGGCAGTTAATAAAATTTTTGCCTGGCCGCTGCGCATGCCTGATGCGCAAACTACCACTATTGGTTTCTTCCATTTTTTTATTTCACCAAGTTTAGCTGGCAGCATGTGAAGCGGAATATTTTTAGAGCCGGGGAAATGGCCGCTATTAAATTCCTGCACTGTTCTTACATCTATAATTACAGCGCCGTTTTCAAGGGCATTGGTAATTTGTTCTTTTTTCTTTTTGCCGGTAAGAAAATCTAAAAAGCTCATTTTTAAGTTATGAGTTATGAGTTATGAGTTATGCGTTACGGGTTGTTTATTGTTTTAAGGGTATAATAGTTTAAAAGTTCATAACCACAAACTATAAACCACAAACTTTGTTTTATACGTTACTTTTTTTAGCCGGACAAGTGCTGATGCCAAATATTGAATACAGAGGACAGAAGCTAATTAGGCTGGTTAACACAAATACTACACCCAGTACCACTAAAACCAGTCCTAATGTACCTGTGACAGGATTAGTAAAATACAAAGCACCAAATATGATGGCTAATAAAATGCGGATGATTCTGTCGGTATTGCCCATGTTCTTTTTCATGTGTCAAGTTTTTTGGTTGATTAAAAGAGTTTTATCAACAGTGCAATAAATACAGCAATAGCTATACATGTACTGCACATTAAAATGAAACGGGTTGTTTTGGAAAGTTTCATCTTTGGTTGATTGTGAAACAAAAATAGATTGGCTTGTCGGTCTGGAATGTGACAATAGTCACACACATGAAAAATTTTGTTCAGGTGTTAGTGCGGCAATTATTTTATAGTAAGGAGGATAGTAGCACCAGTTTTCCATCAATATATACCTTCTCCAAATCATCAGCAGTGGCACCAATTTCGTATTTTCCTTTGGGTAAGTTAATGGAAGTAGTGGCAACAGTGGCAAATGAATCGGCTGGCAATGCTTTTTCTATTTCGCCCCACCAGGTGTATTCCAGTTTGTTAGTTGTTTTAGTTAAAACAGGAGCTTTATTTAATACTTGCTGAAAGGCCTGGTAATTTTTATTGGGGTTATGTTGTTCATCCCATTTATACCAGTTTACATTCCAGTTGAGTTTAGGATTAAACTCAGTAAATTGAAAAAGTGTAGGGTTGATTGGCTTTGATTATTTCGCCTAATTGAGTAGAAAATGCCGGGCCCATATATTCCAGTTCAATTGTTGTTTGTTCTTCGTCGTTTCTTATTGCAGTAATGTATGAAGGAAACTTTCCTGAAACGGAAGAAATATTTTTTACTCCTTTGCTTCCTTTTATTTTCCAGCTTCCTTTCGGGCCCAATATTTCAAACTCCATTTTATTATTGCTGTCCGTCTTACTCAGCCAGATGATTGGGTATTGAAAATTGTATGGACCCCATTCGGTAATGCGTATTTCTTTTTTGCCTTTTGGAAAATTGCTAAACCAATGCTTTTTTACTCGGGT
>JACPOD010000049.1 GCA_016185185.1 Sphingobacteriales bacterium
TGTGCAGGAAGGTTTGGTAAAAGAAATAAAAGCAAAAGACATTTATGAACTGGTGGGAGAAAAGCTTTGCAGTTTATTTGATACAGAATCGGTAATCATAAGAACTTTTGACCATGAAACTGGCCTGGAAAACTGGCAATACGCTATTGAAAAAGGGGAGCGGCAATACGGGCAACCCAAACCCTTTATATGGGCCAATAAACAACTCATTAGCACCAAACAACCACTCTTGATCAATAAAAACTATGTAGAAACAGCCAATAAATATGGAGGCACCGGTGTTAGTATTGGTAAAGCCCCAAAATCTGCTGTATTTGTACCAATGATTAACGGAGGTGTGGTGAGAGGTTCTGTCAGCCTTCAAAATATTGATAAGGAAAATGCTTTTAGTGATGCCGACCTTCGTTTGCTCACCACCATTACCAACAGTATGGGTGTGGCACTGGAGAATGCCCGTTTGTTTGATGAAACCACCCGCCTGCTGGAAGAATCAAAACAAAGAGCTGCGGAACTAAGTACAGTAAATAATATCAGCAAAGCGTTAACTTCTAAATTAGATACTGATGACCTGATAAAAATGGTAGGCGACCATTTAAAAGATTTGTTTAAAGCAAATATTGTTTATCTCGCTTTATTAAATTCAAAAACAAAAACCATTACATTCCCTTACCAGCATGGCGATGTAATGGCACCAATGAAACTAGGCGAAGGTTTAACTTCAAAAATTATTTTAAATGGCGAGCCTTTGCTCATCAATAAAGACCTGCAGGAACATCGTGAACAATTAGGCATAAAGAAAATAGGTATTCCGGCAGCCTCCTACCTCGGCGTTCCCATTCCGGTAGGTGATGAAAATATTGGTGTGTTAAGTGTACAAAGCACCGAAAAGGAAAACCGTTTTAATGAAAATGATTTAAGGCTTTTAACAACCATTGCTTCTTCTGTTGGTGTGGCCTTAAACAATGCCAAGTTGTTTGAAGAAGTAAAACTGGCAAAAATGGAAGCGGAAACAGCCAGTAAGGTTGCTGAAAAAGCCAATGAAGCCAAGAGTGCATTTCTTTCCACCGTTAGTCATGAATTAAGAACGCCACTTACTTCTGTATTGGGATTTGCCAAGATTATTAAGAAAAGATTAGAAGAAAAAATATTCCCCGGTATTGATAAAAAAGATTCAAAGGTTGACAAAGTAGTATCGCAGGTGTCGGAAAATTTACAGGTAGTTATCTCTGAAGGAGAACGGCTCACCACTCTTATCAACGATGTACTTGACCTGGCAAAAATTGAAGCAGGGAAAATGGAATGGAACCAGGAAAATGTTTCTATGGCGGAAGTGGCGGAAAGAGCTATTGCTGCAACAACTTCTTTGTTTGAGCAAAAGAATCTTAAACTCATTAAACATATTGATACCCCTATACCGGAAATAACAGGTGACCGGGATAAACTGATACAGGTAATCATTAATTTAATTTCCAACTCTGTAAAATTTACGGATAAAGGATCCATCACCTGCAGAGTACACCAGCAAAAAGAGGAGATCATTGTTAGTATTACTGATACAGGTATCGGTATTGCACCAGAAGATTTTGGCGCTGTATTCGAACAATTTAAACAGGTTGGCGGTGATACTTTAACAGATAAACCAAAAGGAACAGGATTGGGTTTACCCATTTGTAAAGAAATTGTAGAACACCACGGCGGCCGCATTTGGCTCGAAAGTGAAGTGGGTAAAGGAAGTACCTTCTCATTTGCGTTACCCATTATTACTAAAACAGGAACAGTTAAACCGTTACACCTGAATGATCTTGTAAAACAGTTGAAAGACCAAATGGCAAGATCGGCCTTCAATATACAAGGTAAACATTCAACAATTCTTGTTGTGGATGATGATGATTCTATCCGTTCACTCCTGCACCAGGAGCTAAGTGATGCCGGTTATTTAATTGAAGAAGCCGCCAATGGTAAACAAGCTCTGGAATGTGTACGTAAAAACAAACCCGACCTGATCATCCTCGATGTGATGATGCCGGAGATGAATGGCTTTGATGTGGCTGCTGTTCTTAAAAACGACCCGCAAACAATGGATATACCCATCATTGTATTATCTATTGTACAGGATAAAGCAAGAGGATTCCGCATCGGTGTGGACCGGTACCTTACCAAACCAATTGATACCGGCTTGTTATTTGAAGAAGTGGGCACTTTATTAGAACAGGGTAAATCAAAGAAAAAAGTAATGGTAGTGGATGAAGACAGTGCCGCTGTAAAAGCATTGACAGATGTACTGCAGACTAAAGGTTACCTGGTGGTAGAGTCAGACGGAAAAGAATTGGTGGAAAAAGCAATTTCAAGTCAGCCGGATATTATTATTCTGAATTCAATTTATTCTGATAAACAGGAAATTGTTCAAACACTACGGTTTGAAAAAGGTCTGGAAAATGTATTGTTTTTAATATACCAATAAACTAAACTATTAAATTAAAATGGAACAAAAACTTTTGATTGTTGATGATGAAGCACATATCCGTATGCTGATAGGACAAACCTTAGAAGACCTGGAAGATGAAGGAGTGGAATTTCTGACGGCAGAAAATGGTGAAGAAGCGCTGAAAATAATCGAGGAAGAAAAACCGCAACTGGTTTTTTTAGATGTAATGATGCCCAAAATGAATGGTATGGAAGTATGCCGGCGGGTAAAAAAAGAATTAAACCTGGACAATGTTTTTATTGTATTGCTCACAGCCAAAGGACAGGAACTTGACCGTCAGAAAGGAATTGAAGTGGGTGCGGATGTATATATGACAAAACCTTTTGATCCGGAAGCGATACTGGCTAAAGCAAAAGAAGTATTAGGGCTCAGTTAAGAACTGTATATCAATTGATGTAAAACGACATGGCAAAACAAAGTCTCAAAAATTTACTTGGGAAAAAAACAGACGTGGCAATAATGCTCAGTACGGTTATGGAACAACTGAATGCTGAAGTATTTATTGAAGATGAAGCAGGAAAAATTTTGGTGGGAAATAAAATTGAGACTCCTGAAAACGAACAGATCATTTATTTTGACTATGAAATCATTGGTTCGGTAAAAGGAGATGATAAAACTGGTGTCATTTCAAATTTGCTGACTCTGTTATATAAAAAAGAAGCAGAAAAGAAAAAGTTAGGCAGTGAAGTTTTAAATCTTTACCAGGAAGTAAACCTGATGTTCAACTTTTCCGACCGGTTGGCGCAGGCGATGGGAGCCCCGGAGATTTCCAAAATAACTTTAAACGAAGCCAGTGGTGTTATAAAATCAGATAATGCAGTAATCGTTTTGTGGGAAGAACACAGCAAACGGTTAAAAGTGATGGCTTCCGCCGGTGAGTTATTTTTTGATGAAGAAACTATCAACAGAGAGTTATCGCTTTTATTTAAATTGATCCTGAGTGGTCAGTCGGAAATCATTACCGACATCAATTTTCTTAAAGATGCAGGAATCATTTCAGCACAAGTTCAATCTATTGTTTATTCTGCATTAAAAGTAAACCAGCGTATCATGGGTGCTGTAATTCTGGCTGGCAACAATCCCGAACAATATTCTGCCAATGATCTTAAATTATTAACAACGCTGGCGTTACAATCTTCCGCTGCTATTGAGAGTGCCCTGCTCTATGAAAAAAGTATTCTGGAAGCAAGAGAAAGAGAAGAATCCATGCGACGCATCCATGACGTTACAAAAAAATTTGTACCCAATGAATTTATAAAATCATTGGGACATGAAGTAATTACGGATGTAAAACTTGGTGATCATGTAGAAAAAATTGTAACGGTACTTTTTTCCGATATCAGGGAATACACTACGTTAAGTGAACGGATGACACCCAAAGAAAATTTTAATTTTGTTTGTTCCTTCAATGAGCGGATGGGGCCCATTATTCAAAATCACAACGGTTTTATTAACCAATACCTGGGTGATGCCATTATGGCCATCTTTCCTGAAAACGCACAAGATGCATTAATGGCAGCCATAGATATGCAAAAAGAACTCCAGCATTTTAATGAAATCAGGGAAAGCAGTAATAAATCCCCCATAAAAATTGGTATTGGCATGCATACCGGTCCTCTAATAATGGGTATAACCGGTGATGACGACAGGATGGATGCCACTACTATTTCTGATACGGTTAATACAGCTTCAAGATTGGAAAGTCTTACCAAGTACTACAAAGCCGGAATTATTTTGAGTGATATTACCGTAAATCAAATAACACCATCAGAAAAATTTTATACAAGGAGCCTTGGCCCTGTTCAGTTAAAAGGCAAACAGGCGGCTGTAAATATTTTTGAGTGCATCAACAGCTATACAGATGAAGAAGCGCAAAAAAAATTAGCTACACTTGATTTATTTCATACAGGGCTGCAATACTATCTTACCAAATCTTTTGATGAGGCGCTGAGTGCATTTGAAACCGTTTGCCGTAAAGACGCGGCTGACCAGACAGCCCGGATATTTTTATCCGCCACCAAAAAATGTATTGAAAATGGTGTGCCCGAAAACTGGGCCGGTGTGGGAGCAATGATGAATAAATAATTTTTGTCCTAATTAATAAATTTTCATCGTACTATATTTTTTATTTGCGTATGTAATAAATAATAATTCTAAAAAATTTTCATGTTCTTTTACGAAAAATTCAGCTATTTCCATATTAAGCATTTTAAATTTTGTGTAAAGGTTTAAATTTTGTGTAAAACAGTTTAACTTTCCAACTCCCAACATTATTATCTTTAATAAAACTTTACTGACATGAGTATTTTTTACCAATTAAAAAAGGGCATTCCCCTTTTACTCTTCTTTTTGCTTTTTATTTTTCATTCCACTGCACAGGTTACCACCGCCACACTCAGCGGGGTGGTTAAAGACCCCAAAGGCACTGTGTTATCTGCTGCTACCATTGTGCTCGAATTTCCTGATGCGGGGATACGGCAATCCGTAACAACAAAGTCTGACGGACGTTTTACGATTCCCAACCTTCGTGTGGGTGGACCCTATAAAGTAACGGTTACCCATGTTACTTACCAGCAACAGGTACAGGAAAACATTTTTTTGGAACTTGGTCAAAATACAGCGCTTGAATTTTTATTAAAAGAAAAATCAACGGAGCTGGAAAAAGTAGTGGTAACAGGTTCCCGGGTATTTGACAATAAAAGAACCGGCGCTTCTACCAATATCAACAGCCGGCTTTTAAAAGCATTGCCAACTATTTCCCGTTCAGCCGATGATTTTCTTAGGTTAACTCCATCTGCCTCTGCTACCTACAACGGTATCTCCTTTGCAGGAAGAAACGGGCAGTACAATAATTTTTCACTGGATGGTGCTGTATTTAACAACCCTTTTGGTTTGGATGCACCTACTCCGGGTGGACAAACTAATGCACAGCCTATTTCATTAGATGCAATCGATCAGATACAAGTGAATATTGCTCCGTATGATGTTACCCAGGCCGGATTTACCGGTGCTGGTGTAAATACCGTAACAAAAAGCGGCACCAATAATTTCAGCGGCACTGTATATGGATTTTTCAGAGATAAAAACTTTGTTGGAAGTAAGATAGACAAAACAAAAAACAACATTTCTGATCTCAGTCAGATACAGGCAGGCTTTACACTCGGGGGTGCCATCAAAAAAAATAAACTCTTTTATTTTCTGAGTTTTGAAACTGAGCAAAGAAAAGATGCAGCAAGCAGTTATGTGGCACAAACATCTTCCAACTCAGGTGAAAACAATGCTTCCCGTGTATTGAAATCTGATTTAGATGCAGTAAGTAATATTTTAAAATCAAAATTTGGATATGAAACTGGTCCTTACGAAAATTTCACTTTAAAACAAAAAAGTTATAAGTGGTTATACAAAATGGACTGGAATATTGATGCGGTAAATAAATTAACGTTTACCTACAACGGGCTTGATGCCAGTAAAGAAAAACCTGCCCACCCAAGTGCTATCGGTCGCAGAGGGCCTGATTATACCACTTTACAATTCCGTAATTCCGGATACGAAATCGTAAATAAATTACATTCGTTCAGTACAGAATTAAAATCAAATTTCTATGGGCGTTATGCCAATAAATTACGGATTGTGTATACTAATTTCCGTGACCGAAGACATCCTTTCTCTTCTGCCTTCCCTGTTATAAATATTTCAAAATACGGTGCCCGTTATATAGTGGCCGGACACGAACCTTTCTCGATACACAATACTTTAGACCAGGATGCTTTCCAGGTAACAAATGATTTTAATATTTATGCAAAAAATCACACTATTACATTAGGTGCATCTTATGAATCTTTTAAATTCAATAACTCTTTTAACCTGACTGGCTATGGCTTCAATATGTTTTTGGGCGATGTTGATATAAGCGACTTTGTTACTAAAGTGCCTACCAGTCAGCCATTATGGTTTGGAGTGTTTAACCTGGATCAGTTTGCTACCTACGCAAAAAACAGGGCCACTGCCAATGTTTGGAATTCATACGACGTTTCAGTAGGTCAGTTAAGTGCTTATGCGCAGGATGACTGGCAGGTAACGGATAAATTTAAACTCACCTATGGTTTACGAATAGATAAACCACTTTACAACAATGCATCTTACAAAGCTCCGGATGTTCAGGGTGATGTTTTTGCATCTAATGCAGGAACTTTTCTCGGTACTTATACAGGAGGAACTCCAACCGTATTAAATAACAGCGATCTTACTTTATTTGATAAAGATGGAAAACCAATTAAAAATGGACAGGGTAAAGATTTAGATAATTTAAAGTTACCTGATGGCAAAGTATTGTTTAGCCCAAGAATAGGTTTTAACTGGGATGTTACCGGCAGAAAGACTGTACAGGTACGTGGAGGTAGCGGTTTATTTACCGGTCGCTTTCCATTTGTATGGGTTGGTAATGCTATCGGGAATCCAACCAACGATTTTTATTGCGTAACAGACAAAAATTTTAAATGGCCGCAGGTATGGCGTACAAATATTGGTGGTGACTTTAAAATTCCATCCGGAACTGTATTTACAGTTGATTTAGCATATACAAAAGATGTAAATGCTATGATGGTGCGTAATTATAAACTGGGAACACCAACCGGTACACTTAATTCAGGAATTGGTGATAAGCGCAGTATTTACCTGGCTGGTGACCAGGGTTCGGTAAACACCTATGTATTTACGAATACTAAAACAGGTAATCAATTTAATGCAAGCTTCCAGGCACAACAGAATTTTAAGAATGGTCTATTTGCAATGGTTGGATATAATTATTTAGTGGCAAAAGATGCCAGTTCTGTTTCTGCTGAGATCTCCGGTGATGCTTTTGACCGTAATCCTGTTTTAAATAACGCTAACAAAGCCATCAATTCAAATTCTCTTTATGGAAATAAACATCGTATTATAGCGGTTGTTTCCAAAAAGTTCTCTTATGGTCAGGATAAAAAATGGGGCACTACCGTTTCATTATTCGGATCATGGACAAGCGGCAACCGTTATGCTTACGTTTATGCCGGAGATATAAACAACGATGGAACTTCTTTAAATGATTTAATGTATGTGCCTACAGATGCAGAAATAACAACTATGAATTTTGCTCCTGTTATTGATGTAAACGGAAATGTACAATCAGCAGCGGCGCAACGAACAGCACTTCTGAACTTTATTAATCAGGATAAATACCTGAGTAGCCGCAAAGGTCAGTACACAGAAAAGTATGGAGCAGAAACTCCATGGTTCAGCCAGATTGATATGCGCATCCTTCAGGATTTGAACTTCAAATCGGGAAGCAAAAAACAAACTGTTCAGTTTAGTATCGATATTGTCAATCTCGGTAATTTACTCAGCAGTAAATGGGGACTTCGTAAATATGCAACTACCTCAGGTTACTTTCAGCCTGTTAGTGTTAGTGTAGATGGTAATCATGTCCCTACCTACCAGTTTGATCCATCCACCAAATCAACCTTTACTACCAGTCCTGATATCATCAGCCGCTGGCAGCTACAGTTTGGTTTGAGATATATTTTCTAATCAATCTTACTTTAATTATTTACAGAAGCTGCTTCTTAAAGAAGCAGCTTCTTTTTTTACCGACCATTCTACCCCACTTACCGAGAATAGCCGTTAAACAAATCATTCACTATTGACTATTCACCATTCACCACTTAGCTTTGTTTAAAATTATTTTGATATGAACGATTACAACAGCAGATGGAAAGAAAAGTGGGAAATGAGGAAGAAAAATCAAAATCCGAACAGTCACCTCTGGCTGGGGGCCATTCTTATTGTTGTGGGTTTAGCGGCGCTTGCCAAAACCGCTTTTTTTGATTTACCCTATTGGCTTTTTACCTGGCCAATGATCCTTATCTTAATTGGATTGTTTAGTGGCATTAAGCATAATTTCCGTAATAATGCCTGGTGGATCATGATGCTTATTGGTGGATATTTCCTCGCAGATGAAGTTTTCCCCGGAGTTATCGCTAAACAATATTTCTGGCCGGTAGCGATTATCATTTTTGGTATCATGATCATTCTCAGACCAAGAAAACGTTGTGATGACTGGAGTAACTGGAACAAAGGCCAGCCTAAAAACAGTACTGCTTCAACTACTGGGGCACAAAGTACTGGCGAAGCAACCTCAGCACAACCTATTCAGGATGCAGATGCCACTACCGAAGATTATTTAGATATAGCGGCAGTGTTTGGTGGAATCAAAAAATCAGTTTATTCAAAAAATTTTAAGGGAGGAAAAGTTACCTGTGTGTTTGGAGGTGGTGAAATAAATTTATTACAGGCTGATTTTACCGGTACTTCTGTACTGGATATGACAGCAGTGTTCGGCGGGTGTACACTAATCATTCCATCCAACTGGCAATTAAAAATCAATACCACCCCTTTCTTTGGCGGTATTGATGATAAACGGCAGCAACCCAATGTAATCAGTTACGATAAAACATTAGTTATAACTGGTGGCGTAGTGTTTGGAGGCGTTGAAATAAAAAGTTATTAATGCTGTAATAATTATAAACCATCAACCATTTTTCCAATTTTAAAAACAGCTGCTATGAACTGGTATTTAGCCAAAATTGTTTACCGCATCATTTGCGGAAACGGAGAACACACTGCTCAATTTGATGAACAGCTCCGCCTGATTGCGGCCGATAATGAAGAAACAGCATTTGAAAAAGCGCAGCAGATAGGACAAAAAGAACAGGATTGTTTTACCAACATTAACCAGGAAATGGTGCAGTGGAAATTTATTAATGTGGCTGAGTTGTATAAACTGCAGGATCTGATTGATGGTGCAGAATTGTATTCCATGATAAAGGAAACAGGGGATGCACATAGCTATATCCGGTTCATTGAAGAAAAATCCAAACATATTCAGCAAAGGACCACACACCAAATTTTACAACTGCTTTAATTATTACCTGTGCGTAAACCATTATTTGGTTCATATAAAAACAAATTTCTTTTTGCAGCAGTAACACTGATGGCGGTACTGTCCAATTATTTAATTCTTTTACACACCGGGTTTGACTGGAAAACTTCCCTTATTGATAGCGCTGTAACCAACACCATAATGGCCGCCGGTTGTTTGGTTCTGGGTACCATATTACGTTATTACTTACCTAAAAACGGAGATTATTTTAATCTCATCGGTATTGGTTTTGTAATTACATTAATTTGGCTTTTTGCCAGTCGTGCCATATTGGTATATCTTTTAAAAACGGATGAATACGAGCATTTCTTTACTGCTTCTTTCCCTATAAGGTTTACATTGGGTTTATTACTGGTTGGGTTTATGGGATTGATCGGTGTATTATGGTACACCCAGCAGGATCAGAAAGAAAACGAAAAAAGAAGAACCGAGGCAGAACAATTAACAAAAGAAGCAGAGTTATTCAAACTTCGTCAGCAATTACAACCCCATTTTTTATTTAACAGCTTAAACTCCATCAGTGCATTGGTAGGTACCAGACCTGATGAGGCAAGAAAGATGATACAACAATTATCAGATTTTTTGCGGGGAACATTAAAAAGAGAAGAACATCAATGGATCAGTTTAAAAGAAGAGTTACAATACCTTCAGCTTTATTTGGAAATAGAACAGGTAAGATTTGGCAACCGTCTTTCTACCAAAATAGAAAGTGATGAGGAGACCTGTGCCATGAAAATTCCGGCAATGTTATTACAACCCTTAGTTGAAAATGCCATTAAGTTTGGGTTATATGATACCACCGGCGAAACGTTGATCACTTTACATGCTTCCGCCGTAGATAATGTTTTACATATAACTGTACAAAATCCTTTTGATCCAGAAACCTCTTCACCTAAACAGGGAACAGGCTTTGGGTTAAGTTCCGTGCAAAGAAGGTTGTATCTTTTATTTGGCAGAAATGATCTGGTGAGTACAAAAGCTGATAACAATATTTTTATAACTACCGTTAAAATACCACAGACATAACTCCGGATGTCAGGCATCTCAAAGATGTAAGACACCTGAAACATAAAATTAATATTATGAGTAAAGTTGTATTAATAGATGATGAACCATTGGCCAGAATGATTGTAAAAGAATATTTGCAAAAACATCCTTCCTTAGAAGTGGTGGCAGAATGTGGTGATGGTTTCGATGGTGTAAAAGCGATTCAGCAACACCAACCTGATTTGATTTTCTTAGACATACAAATGCCCAAGATCAATGGTTTTGAAATGCTGGAACTGCTGGATGAAAAACCATCGGTAATATTTGCCACCGCATTTGATGAATATGCTATTAAAGCATTTGATGCACATGCAGTAGATTATTTATTAAAACCCTTTAGCCAGGAACGTTTTAATAAAGCCCTTGAAAAATGGCAGCAGCAACAGCCTTCTCCAAAAAATAATTTGAGTGAGTTGCTGGATACAGCTGCTCAATCTCCTGCGCAAAATAACCGTGTAGTTGTAAAGAATGGAAGTAAAATAAAAATCATTCCTGCCCATGATATCTGGTATTTGGAAGCCGCTGATGATTATGTGAAGATCTATACCCAGGAAGGGTATTTTCTTAAAAATAAAACGATGAGTTTTTTTGAGCAGAGTTTGGATACAACTCAGTTTGTCCGCAGCCATCGTTCTTATATTTTAAATATCCAGCAGATCACACGCATAGATCCGTATGAAAAAGATAATCATATTGCCATCTTAAAATCAGGAGCTAAAGTACCGGTAAGCCGCAGTGGTTATGTGAAGCTGCGGCAAGTGCTGGGGCTTTAGGTAAAAAAGCTATTTCTCTAACACAACCGTTATATCTGCCGCCTGCTTGATATAAACAGTTATGCCATTATCATCTTCAGTGTATGCATTGATGTATTTCCCTTTCATGGTAAGTTTATTACCTGAAAGTGTATATTTAAACCCAACAGGTTTTGAATCCATCGAATCTAAACCGATAGTAATAAAACCTCCCTGGAAATAAAGTGAGTCTGTACCTACCAGCTTATATTTACCATTGGAATTAGTGGGGGGCAATGAAAAATTAAATGGCATACTGAAAGTATCTTCCAGAACATTATTGATATAGTCTTCTGCTTTAACGATTCCGTTTATATCATAGCTAATGGCTGTACCTGTAAAATCAGTAGTTGTAAAAGCCACTGTGCCCTTGTTGTTAGCTGATGTATAGTCAGACGTACTGATGATTTTTTCTGTATCCGTACTATCAGATGCAGATTCTTCAACCCGGGTAGAGGCTGAAAGAGAACCAAATTTCCAGGTACCTGTTAATTTATTTCCATTATTGGCATTTTCTATTATCTCGCTACTGGCTTCTTTCTGGCAGGCTATCATTGCGGAAACGACAATAAAAAAAAGTATCGTTCTGATAAGTATTGTTTTCATAATTTCTTTTTTCGAAGATAGTTTTAAATTTTTTTAGGGATAAATTTTTTACGCAGTTTCTTTATCCAGCACTTCCACTGTTTTTTCATAAAACTCATAAGCTCTTTCCGGTGTACTGCCAATACAAACTACTCCAAGTTTCCCATATTGAGACAATGCCCCGATGAGATGGAACATAACACCTTCCTGCGAAGAACCATCATACAATAACTCATTATACATCGCAATATCAATCAGGTCATGCGGGGTGAGTCCTTTATAAGATTCACTTTTCAGGTTATCCGATGCATAATAAAACCGGGGTTGTTCGTTGGCAGCTAAATAATAACCCGTTTTTGCATTATAATTTCCATCCGTCAAAAACTGAAGCATCAGGTAGGGATGGGTTGTTCCTCCTTTACGGAGATTGATTTCAATGGCATAATGTTTCCATCCATCGTTTTCTTTTACTGAAATAAAATCTACTCCAAACCTGCCCAGCACACCGTATTTCTGTAATTCATCTGCTACAACTTTTCCCATGGATCCAATTTCAACAGCATACTCTTTACTGGCCGGGAAACTGGCACCCAAAAATACCTGGCCACTTTCACCACCCAGCATCTGGTCATGCGTTGAAATTACATCAGTTTCGCCTACAGGATTGATACGGCATTGTACGGATGGAGATGTTTTACTATCACCTTCCACAAATGCTTCAACTATTCCACCCATTGACTGAAACTTATAAAAAAAACTTTCGTAGCTTAACCCTTCGGCAACTATTTTAAATGACTTTTTAAATTTTGATTCCACCCATCGCTGAATATTTCCTTTTGCCGGCGCCCCATCAAAAGAAAATACACCATTTCCTTCACCCGAAAATCCATCATTCATTTTTACTACGGCTTTTTTAACCCAGGGGTTCTGCATTTTTAATTGAACCAAAGCATCCACAACTTCCACTTCATTTTTCAAGTCTTCAAATCCTGGTGGTACAGAAATATTGCAGGCTTTAAATATTTTACGGCTGCCACTTTTTGTTCCGCAATAAAACAAATCAGGATCACATCCAAAAACCGGTATATTTAACTGAACGGCTAAAGAACGTTCATGTTCCGTAACATTAAAACAAGCAAGATGGGCATGATGAGCTTCGGGAATATGTTCTTTTATCCTGTTTATTAACCTGGGTCTTGCCAATACTTTTTCCGTAAGCGATTTTGGCGAAGAATCAAAACAGCTGAGTAATGTAAGGCGTTGCTTTGCATGATAGCCTGTTATACCCGGTAAAAGATGTAAATAGTAATCCACAATCACTTCATCAACCGGAACACTGGTAACGTAAATAACTTTGGCGCGGGGCATGCGCAGCAACATCAGCATACATAACAACCTTTCTTCGTAATGCACCACTCCATGAACTTTTGCCAGTATCTCCTGATCCAGGGTGAGGCTGGGAATAATCACAACCGTTCGGGGAGCTTGTTTATCTGGAAAAACAGATTCAAACTGATGGACAAAATCTTTTTGAATTTGTTTGAAGATCTGTATTTCTTCTTCCGAATTACGGAGAGGCAAGGTAGTTACTCTGGTAAAAGAAGGAAGGGAAATCATAAATGAAACATTTAAGATTTTCAATTTAAACAGTTTTTTGCACTGTTCAATTGTTCTGGTAAAGAAATCCTGAATGATTCTGGTCAGGCATCCTGTCCTATCCAAACCGCCCCGTTGATACTGTTTCTGGAAGCCCCTGTTACTGATGCAAAAACATTGTTTTCCTCCCTCCATCTGAGCACTCCCATTAAGGCCATTACCAACGCTTCTTTAAAATTGATCAGTTGCGGATCAGGCACAATTACAGTAGTATTTACCTGCTTTAGTAATTCTGTAAGACGATGCATTAAGAAAGTATTATGGGCTCCTCCACCCGTTGCTAAAAGCTTAGAGCCGGTTGCTGGCTGTAATTGAGCTATTGCAAATTTTATCTGTTCACAAATATGTTCAACATAGGTACACAAAGCATCCTGAATATCTAATCCGGCATTTCGAATAATGGGGTAAACGATATCTGTTCCAAAATCATTAGCGAGTGATTTTGGATAAGGTTGTTTATAATATTCTAATGCATTTAGTTTTAGCAGCAAGCCTTCATCTGCTACGCCACCAGCTGCAATCATACCACCTTCATCAAATTCTTTTCCCAGTTCCAATGTAAGCATATTAAGCACCCGGTTGGCCGCACATACATCAAAGGCAATATAACTGGAACTATTAACTGATAAATTAGCAATGCCACCAATATTTAAAAAGAAATTGTAATTGCCCAGCAACAATTTTTCACCCACCGGAACAATGGGGGCACCTTGTCCACCAAGCGCAATATCCATGGCCCGCAGATCACTTACAACATTGATTCCTGTTTCTGCTGCAATGGCTGCCCCATCTCCAATTTGCCCCGTCATTCGCTGAGATGGGATATGAAAAGTAGTATGACCATGGGAGGCGATGATCTGAACCTGGAATTGCAACTGGTGTTGTTCAATAAATTTATTTACCTGCCCGCCGATATAATGCCCATAAGCAGTGTGGAGTAACTGGTAATCCATAGCAGAAAGATGAATCGCATTTTTCAGGAACTCTTTCCAAACGCCAGTATATCCATAACATTCGGCGGCTTTAATTTCATAGCTCCACTTACCGCTGTTTTCATGAAATTCAACAAATGCAATATCCAGTCCATCCAATGAACTGCCACTCATAATACCAATTACCCTGTATATCATAAATTAGATTTCTGATTTTAGATGGGAGAATTTAGCTTTGCTCAGCAAAATACAACTACAGGCATCAACAAACAAAAATCCGGTATATAGTAATTAAAACCCCAAATTAATTATGGTCATTAATCTCAGCGAAAATTATTCATTACTCTCCAACTGGATAAGTGAATTGCGGGATGTGGAAATACAAACCGACCGGATGCGTTTTCGCCGTAACCTTGAACGAATAGGAGAAGTGGCTGCTTACGAAATAAGCAAAGTACTGGAGTGGGAAGAAAAAGAAACCCAAACCCCATTGGGAATTTCCGTTTCTAAAATGCTGAAAGAGCAGCCCGTACTGGCTACCATACTAAGAGCGGGGCTTCCTTTGCACCAGGGATTATTAAACTATTTTGACAAGGCTGATAATGCGTATATTTCGGCTTACCGCAAGCATAAACCGGATGGGTCTTTTGAAATAAGCCTTGATTATATTGCCTGCCCTGACCTGGAAAATAAAGTACTGATTATATCTGACCCCATGCTGGCTACGGGTTCATCATTGGTGAAAACGATACAATTTTTAAAAGAAGAAGGAAAAGCAAAAGAAATTCACATAGTGGCGGCCATTGCCTGCACCGTTGGTATAGAATATGTGCAAAGACAGGAGCCACAGGTAAAAATTTGGTGCGGGGCTATTGATGAAGAGCTTACCGCCAAAGGGTATATAGTACCGGGGCTTGGTGATGCAGGGGACCTTGCTTTTGGATCTAAAATCCAGATGTAGTTTGATGAACCATTCCTTTGTTTTAAAGGAATTTTATCATTCCTTTATACACAATTCTGATAGATTGTTGTATTTTACTTAACCTTATAAGCAGCGGTACTGGTTTTAATATGGTCAATATTAAGCTGGCCGGAAAAAATAACTGAATGAAGAAAGTATTATTTGCTGTTGTACTTGTACTGTGTGTTGGAAAGATCGCATCCGCCCAGGATCCCCATTTTTCTCAATTTTATGCGTCTCCCCTTACATTGAACCCTGCCTATACCGGAAAATTTGATGGCGTACTAAGAGTTGCCGGCAATTACCGCAACCAATGGCCCTCTATTAATAATGCTTTTACTACCGGAACTCTTTCTGTAGATTTTCCTATTCTTGAAAATAAAATTCCTGAAACAGATCGTTTTGGCATTGGTTTCATAGGATTAACGGACCGTAACGGCAATGGTATTTTGCAAAACAATTATCTCGGTGCATCAATTGCCTATCACAAAGGGTTGGATGAAGACGGGTTTCAGCAATTAGGTATCGGGTTCCAGGGTGTATATAGTAATAAAAGACTGGATCTTACGCAAGCCAAGTTTGAAGATATGCTTACCACCAGTGGTTTTACCGGTGTTACACAGGAAGTATTTGCAAACTATAATGAACTTAAAATAAATTATTTTGATGTAAACGCCGGTATCATGTACAGTGGTTCCACTACAGATGATAATTTCTTTTATGGTGGAATCTCCGGTTATCATTTAAACAGACCCAAAGAAAGTTTCAGAGGGGCTGATTATATATTAAATCCAAGAATTGCATTTCATGGTGGCGCCTATTTTCCTATTGCAGATAATATGAGTTTACACACCAGCCTTATACACCAGTTACAGGCTGGTAGTGCCAACGAAACAGTAGGTGGTGCTGCTATTGGTTATACCGTACCCGGTGGCACGGCTTATGATAAACCTACCATTTTTTATGCCGGTGCATGGTATCGTTTAAAAGATGCTATTATCCCTTACCTTGGATTTTAAGTGTCCGAAGTTTTAAATTCATTCTCACTCTTCGCAATTGCAATTGTAGCAACTCCATTGCCAATGATATTAGTGATAGCCCTTGCTTCACTCATAAATTTATCTACCCCCAATAAAAAAGCAAGTCCCTCCACCGGTATTTTATGAATAGCTGTTAAGGTGGAAGCCAGCACAATAAAACCACTGCCGGTTACACCAGCCGCCCCTTTGGAAGTAAGCATTAGGATACCAATGATGCTGATGATCTCTCCCGTAGTTAAATGCACATTATATAACTGCGCCAAAAAAATAATCGCCATCGATAAATAAATAGAAGTACCATCGAGGTTAAAAGAGTACCCAGTGGGTACAACCAACCCCACTACTGGTTTGCTGCAACCCATCTGTTCCAGTTTCTTCATAATGGATGGCAATGCTGCTTCAGAAGAAGAAGTCCCCAGCACTATCAGCAACTCTTCTTTTATATTGCCCAGGAATTTCCAGATACTCATTTTATAATAGCGGAGAATTAACCCCAATACACCAATAATAAAAATGAACATAGTACAATACACCGTTACCATCAGTTTGGCAAGCGGCAGCAATGTATGTAACCCAAATTTTCCAACCGTGTAGGCCATACCTCCAAACGCACCCAGTGGCGCTAAAAACATAAAGTACTTTAACCCTGTAAAAACATAATGCGATACCCTTCTTAAAAAAATGATCGCTCTTGTATTGTTTCTGATGGTGCCTAAAATAATTCCGGAAACGATTGCCACTATTAAAACCTGCAGGGTAAAATTGCTGAGAAAAAATTGATACCAGTCAATACCATGATTCGTTTTTGTGTACTTACTGGCATCCTGTATTAGCAACCCTGTTTTATTGATCTTTCCCGGCTGAATAATATTGGCAACTACCACACCAATAATTAATGAAATGGTTGTAACCACTTCAAAATACACCAATGCTTTTATTCCAATTTTGCCTACTTTACCCAGGCTCTCCATTCCGGCAATACCTAAAACAATGGTGAGAAAAATAATTGGCCCGATAAATAGTTTGATAATATTTACAAACCACTTACCAATCCATTCCATTTCAACTCCTGTTGAAGGAAAAAAATGTCCCAGCAATACACCAATAATAACAGCAATCAAAACCCAGAAAGTAAGATTGGTAACTATTCTTTTAAAAATGGATTTGCTTTCAGTCATGTTATGCCCGGGCTTTTAAACAAGTTGCTGCGTTTATAATTTATTTTACATTATCCGTTTTCTTTCCGCTTACATACGGGTTGTCTTTTATAATAAACCGGTAAGGTAGTTTTGCATCTTCGCCGGCATAATCCACCCCTATGCGTGGAGTGGCTATAATAGTATTCTTTGCAATTTTAAAGCCATCATTTGCTATATATAATTCATTCCCCAATAAACTTGCACCACTGTGCTGCGTGAAAATACCTAAAGCTTTTGATACATTGCCCGGGCCCCGGGTTAAACTAAAATCTGCTTTTACTTTTCCTGTTCTGTGTAACATGATATCTACTCCTTTAACAGGTTCTACTGCCCGTATTAATATAGCATGCGGAATATCAATTTTATTAGTGACAACATTAAATAAATGATGGATACCATAACAGAGATATACATAAGCAGTACCTCCTTTTGCATACATTGTTTCGGTACGGTTTGTTCTTCTTCCGTTCCATGCATGAGATGCTTTATCAGTTATACCGGCATAGGCTTCCGTCTCAACGATTCGCCCCGATGTAGTTTTTCCGTTCATTTTTGTAATCAATAACTTCCCCAGCAGGTCTTTGCTAATCTGCAATACATCTGCCCGCAAATAAAATTCATTGTTTAACTTCAGCATAGCTTCTGTAAATTCGCCTAATAAGTGCCAAACATAAAAATTTTTACGATTGCTTAAGGAATTAGTTATAGCCTTCCAATCCTATTTTAAAGCCCATCGTTTCATCAGTAAACACCGGCTTTGGAAATGGATCATAATTCCGGGTATTATTTATGCCCTTCTTTTCTTTTTTGGAATGTGGTTGTTTCTCAGCTCCAGTACAGAAGCTATTGCCTATTTAAGCAGTAAGCTGGGTATTGTTCAATGGCTGAAACAATCAGATAATGCTTTTTTAAATTTCCTTTTCATTTTTGGACGAATCATATTTCAACTGATCGTATTATTCTTTTACTTCTCCCTCTTCAAATATATATTTCTGATTGTTGGTTCACCCGTATTTGCCTACTTGAGCGAAAAAACAGAATCAATTTTGGAAGGAAAAGATTACCCCTTTAATTTTCAGCAACTGCTGAAAGATATTGTAAGAGGAATAAAACTGGCTTTAAGAAACACGTTGTGGCAAACCGTATATACGCTGGCAATCCTAATATTGTCTATGATTCCTGTTGTTGGATGGATCACTCCCGTAATTGCTTTTTTA
The DNA here is from genome assembly GCA_016185185.1 of Sphingobacteriales bacterium. Taxonomy (GTDB): domain Bacteria; phylum Bacteroidota; class Bacteroidia; order Chitinophagales; family Chitinophagaceae; genus AWTP1-9. The sequence goes on from JACPOD010000049.1 coordinate 18,887, forward strand.
GTAGAATGTTATTACTATGGTTTTTCAATGCTCGATTATAGTTGCGAACGGCATAAGTTAACTCCCTCGCAAAGTATTGCTTTTATTGGCCGGCATAAAGGCCTGGCCATCGGTAATGGTATCATCTTTTTTTTAATGCACGGATTCCTTTTAGTGGGATGGGTATTAGCACCTGCGTATGCAGTAGTAGCGGCTACCATCAGTTTATACCACCAGAAAGATGACGTATAATCATTCAAATGACTGAAACGAAAAGCATAGTATATCTTATCCCTTCTTTACTGGCAGAGGATGGCCTGCAAACGATTCCACCGTATGTAATTGAAGCAGTAAAAAAATGCGATGTATTTTTTGTGGAGAACGAACGTACTGCCCGCCGTTATTTAAAACTATACTGGAAGGAAATGGTGATTGATGATTATAAATGGTATACCATACACAAAGCCGAAGGCCAGGTTATTACAGCTTTACAACAAAAAATTAAGGAAGGAAAAACGATTGGTATTATTAGTGAAGCGGGTTGCCCGGGTGTAGCTGATCCGGGTCAATTATTAATAAAGGTGGCGCAGGAAATGGGAGCTATCGTTAAACCCTTGGTGGGACCAAGTGCTATCTTACTTGCATTAATGGCAAGTGGTATGAACGGGCAGCAGTTTCAGTTTGTGGGTTATTTACCTATTGATACCATGGAAAGAATTAAAACATTAAAGAACCTGGAAAATGAATCAAGAAATAAAACCTGTACCCAGGTGTTTATTGAAACGCCCTACCGCAATAATCAGTTAATTGAAACCATTTTAAAAACATGTCAGCCGGTAACAAGATTATGTATTGCGGCCGATCTTACCGCAACTACTGAAACAATAAAAACAAAAACGATCGCTGAGTGGAAAAAAGAAAAACCGGACTTTCATAAAAGACCGGTTATATTTTGCTTGCTTGCCTGAAGTTTATTCTTTCACCCGTTCATAACCAGTGATCACATAATGACTATCGCCCCGCCATGGAAGTGAAAGACGGTATTCTTTATATTTTAGCTGCACACATTCATCCTGTAGTTTAATTAAGGAATCAGCTACTACTTCTGTTCCGATGGAGAATAAAAATTTTTCTGCATTTACGGTTTGCCGGCAACTCAGCCACATTTCACCTTCAAAGGTTTTAAAAACATTTCCTTTTCTGGAGATCTTTATCAGTGTCCCTTTTCTTTCCCCTTCACTGTAGGGATTATAATAAAACCAATAGCCAAGGAATATTCCTGTTAAAAGAAGTATCAGAATTATACTCCATAAAATTCTTTTGAAGCCCATAGCAATATTGTTTTAATAATTACAGTCCATATTTATCCCCCAGGTAAATGAGTGAAGCCATCATGGCGGCTGCTAATTTTAATTCCCGTTCGCTCACATTTTCCCATTTATCAGTTGCTGCATGGTGCACATCAAAATAACGCTGTGTGTCAGGCGCAATATTAGAAAGTACGGTGCCTAATTTTTTTAAATCGCCGATATCGGCCCCACCACCACCTTCGTGTATATCTTCAATTCCATATTGTTTTAATAAGGGCAACCATGATTTTATTTTTTCATACACGTCTTTAGGTCCGGCAATACCAAATCCTCTTGGTGTAAATCCACCTTCGTCACTTTCCATTGCAAAAATGTGTTTTTCACCTTTTGCTTTGGCTTCTTCATAATATTTATCGCCACCCTTACCACCATTTTCTTCATTCATAAACATCACTGCCCGTATGGTTCTTTTTGGTTTTATCCCGAGTGCTTTCAATACTCTAAGCACTTCTATGCTTTGTACACAACCGCTCCCATCATCATGTGCTCCTTCTGCCAGATCCCAGGAATCAAGATGTCCGCCCAGGGTAATGATTTCATCCGGGAACTCCGTTCCTTTTATTTCACCAATAACATTGTATGATTTTACACTATCCAGCATCTGGCAATTGGTACGAAAGAAAACCTGTTTCATCATACGGTTTAGCAACGCTTTGCTTAAATACTCGGCATCCAGCGTACTTACTGCGATAGCAGGTATTTTTGGAAACGAATCATTATACCCCATCACGCCTGTATGCGGATAATCATTTACATTACTCGCCAATGAGCGGACAATGCAACCAACTGCTCCATATTTTGCTGCCTGGCTTGGACCGTTAAAGCGATACTTACCGGCTTCTCCATAAGCTCTGAAAGTATTTATATACGTTGGGTTCATTGGAAAATTATAGAATACAATATTTCCTTTAATTACTTTTTCACCCAAGGCATGCAGTTCATCAAAATTCTTTACTTCAATAACGTTTGCTGTAACACCCTTATCGCCACTGCCAACAGAATTACCCAATGCTGTTACATCTAATTTGTAAGTTTTACCACCAGCATATATAATTTTTGCATCTTCTTTTTTACCACGTACCCAATGAGGCACCATACATTCCTGCAACCATACTTTATCAGCTCCCAGGTCTTCCATCATCTTTTTTGTTACTTCCACAGCTTTGGCGGCCTGCGGAGAACCCGATAAACGGGGACCCACTTCTTTACACAATACACGCAGGTACTCATAAGCTTTCCCATTTATTAACACATCATCGGTAATTTTTTTGATAACAGTTGAATCATCCTGTGCATTTACAGCTGCAATTGAAAAAAAAGCAATTAGGGAGAATAAAATTTTCATGTCAGTTTTTACTATTAAGCATGGAAATTACGATTTTTTAATACGCAGAAAAGAGTAACCAATAAGATTGGCCAGGAGTATATAAAGTTACCGCTCAAATTATTTAACAGTTACAGACTTTGCACCTAATAACCGACTTCATAATTTCTACCTACCTTAGTTCCCTCAAAAAATCTAACGGATGAATATTGGAATTGCCTGCTACCCTACTTTTGGCGGAAGTGGTGTGTTAGCAACTGAACTGGGAAAAGCTTTAGCAGAAAAAGGACATAATGTACATTTCATCACCTACCAGCAACCGGTGCGGTTAAATGAATTTCACGCCAACATTTATTATCACGAGGTACAGGTTCCCACATACCCCTTATTTGATTATCCGCCATACGAAACAGCCCTGGCAAGCACCATGGTAGATGTGATCATGAACAATAACCTTGATATCATACATGCTCATTATGCCATACCGCATGCGTCGGCAGCTTATATGGCAAAACAGATTGTGAAAAAGCAGGGTAGAAATGTAACGGTCATTACCACCTTACACGGTACAGATATAACATTAGTTGGCAGGGATAAAACATATGCACCGGTGGTAACCTTTTCGATTAACGAGAGCGATGTTATTACAGCTGTTTCCGATAACCTTCGCAATGAAACCTACAAATCGTTTAAGATTGAAAAAGAAATTGAAGTGATCCACAACTTTGTGGATGTAAAACGCTTTAACAGAAAACCAATTGACGCTTTTAAAAAAGTAATTGCCCCCAATAAAGAAAGAGTAATACTCCATGCATCCAACTTTAGAAAAATTAAACGGGTGGAAGATGTTGTTAGAATATTTTATGAGATCAATAAAGAGATACCTTCTAAACTGATAATGGTAGGTGACGGGCCTGAGCGTCCAAAAGCAGAAGAATTATGCCGTGAACTGAATTTGTGTGATGATATTCGTTTTGTGGGTAAACAGGTAGAGATGGAAGATATTCTTCCCATTGGTGATCTTTTTTTACTTACTTCCGAGTATGAAAGTTTTGGGTTAGCTGCCCTGGAAGCAATGGCGGCACAGGTACCGGTTGTTTGTACCAATGCCGGTGGGTTACCCGAAATTATGATTGAAGGCGAAAATGGTTATATGGGTAATGTGGGTGATGTGGCTGATATGAGTAAAAAAGCCATCAGCATTTTGAAAGATGATGCTGTATTAAAACAATTTAAAGAGGGTGCTAAAAAACAAGCAGACCGGTTTGATATACACAATATCGTTCCTCAATACGAAGCATTGTATTCAAAATTTACAAAATAAAATTACCTGCGGCGCAGCCAGGATTCCGGATTGAGGTAGGATACTTCTTTCATGATCATAAACTCTAACTGGCCTCTCCCATCTTCTGTATCACTACTTCCGGCTCTGCCAATAACCTGGCCGGCTTTAACCATGGTATTTTTTGCCACAGTAACAGAACCAAGGTTACCATAAGTAGTATAGTAGTTTCCATGACGTACGATAACACCGTAATTTCCTTCTACATTAAACACAGAGGATACTTCACCATCAAATATTGCTTTTACAGAAGCACCGGGATTTGTGGATACCGTTATACCAGATGAATTCCAGTGAATATTAGTGCCATCCAGTACATTGTCACCAAAATGAGCAGTTAAGTATCCTGCATCAACAGGCCACGGCAAACGACTTTGGTTTTTATTAAAATCTGTAGCTAAAGCAAAATCGGCCTCGCTTAAATTAAAATCAACAGCTTGCTTTGTTGAAACAGGTTTATCAACTTTTGCAGTTGCGTTGTTATTAGATTCTTTTTTAGGAATAATTGCAGTAATGGCATTTGTTTTTTCCTTAGCTTTTGCTTCATCTGCCAATCGTTTTCTTTCTGCAGCAGCTCTTTCCTGTGCTTCTTTAATTTCCCGTCTTACAATAGCATCAATTTGCTTTTTATAATTGGCCAGCTGTTTCTTTTTATTCGCCACCACATTTCCCAGCTCTTTCTCCTGCGATTTGAACTTAGCAACGATCTGGTCTTTTTCCTGTTTTTCCTGTGCTAATTTTTCTGCTTCTTTACTTTGCTCCTGCAGTGTTTCCCCTTTCTTTTGTTTATTATTCTTGAGTAACCCCAATTTTTCGTTGATCTGCTGCTGGGTCTTTTTAATTGTTTCTGCCTGTTGTGCCCGGTAACTGCGGTACGTTCTTAAATAAGCAATGCGCCGGATAGCATCATTAAAGTTAGCAGCTGAAAATATAAAATTTAAAAAATCAAAACTGCTCCTGCTTTTATAAGCATACACTATACTTTTTGCGTACTCTTGTTTTAATGTATCTAAATCATTTTTTAAACGATATACTTCCCGGTTGTTTTTATAGATGTCGTTATCAATGGCATCTATCTGGTCGTTGATAGTGTTAATTACAGATTGTCTTAACGCCAGTTTCTTTTTGGTCAAAATCAACTCAGCCATACTTTGCTTTTTACCCTTTTGTACTTCTTTCAGGTTGGCATTAATTTCATCGATCTCTCTTAACGTTTCCTGCCGTTTACGTTCCAGTTCCTGCTTATCCTGTGTTTTAGGCTGAGCCAGTACCGGGCCAGATATAAATGCGGAGATAAAGAAAAGAATGACTAAACGGTTCATGAGTTATAATTTGATTTTATCTGCGTTATTCAATTGGTTAACGGTATCGCTTTTAAAAAATTATATGATTTTATTTTCTTGTGAATTTTTTAGGTACATTAAACGGATAAGTCTGTTCCAACGGGTTTATTTCAAACTGTTTGAATTTTAATTGTATCTCCAGTTTAGACTTTTCTGATATGACTATATTGCGGTAGTTCGAAAAATTAACGCCATTTTTCATTTCATATTCCTCATAGGTAAGATCACAGGTGCGGTTGCGGGTTGGGTCCGAGTCATCGAGCTTGCTGTGTGTAATGATATCATCTGAAGAAAGCGTTAGAAGATGCTTAAATATGTTTGTAATGCTAAGCAGTGATACTGTGTTATCAATCTTGCGGTAAGCCGATATACTATCAGCATTAAAAAATACCGGGTTACCAATGATGAGATCCTGTAATGTATTAAAATCAAAAGGGATACTGCTGATTTCCTGTAAATAAGAAAGCGGGCGAATGGTATAGGTATTAGATAATTTGTCCAGAATATGTACACTGTCTTTTGTTATCATAACCCTGAAACCTTCAATGCCAAATGCTGCGGTTAATGAAAGCCAGATCACTTCATCTTTTTTCATGCGGATATTGGCCGTAAAGTCTGGTTGCCTCCCTTTATTGTTTTCGTAATCCACTTTTACTTTGGCCGAAAAGGTTTTAAAGTTGATATGATAAGAGTTCATTTTATCAATTGCCGATTTAACCAGCGCAACTGTATCTATTTTGGGTTCATTAATAATAACAACCGTTGCGGAATCTTTTGGAGCAATTGCCTTTTGAATTTTTTTCTGGCTCCGGCAACTTGCCAGTAAAGCTACTAGTGCAATAAAATATAGTATCCTGTTTTGTTTCATTTCTATTATTGTTTACCGGTATGCCCAAAGCCGCCGGTATTTCTTTCTGTTATATTAATTATGGTTGCTTCTTCCCAAAATGCTTTTTCTACTTTTTGTATTACCATTTGTGCAATACGATCGGAAGGATGAATAACCTGTACTTCATTGGATAAATTTATCAGTATCACTTTTATTTCACCACGGTAATCTGCATCAACTGTGCCCGGAGAATTTAAACAGGTAATGCCCTGCTTTAATGCCAGACCACTACGGGGCCTTATCTGCGCTTCGTATCCTTCGGGCAATTCAATAAAAATACCTGTCGGAATAAAAACTCTCTCTAATGGTTTTATTTCAACAGGTGATTCTATAAAAGCCCTCAGGTCCATTCCAGATGAACCGGCAGTTGCATAAGCCGGTAATGAGTTATTGGACTGGTTAATTATTTTGATATTGATTTCGGCCATCGGACAAAAATAAGTACAGTTTTATTATTATGACGTGACAGTAAATTAAAAGGCTACAGGGTCAGTCGCCCTCTATCTTTTTTAACAATACAGTAGCATATGCCATCAGCCCTTCTTCTCTCCCCACAAAACCCATTTTTTCTGTTGTAGTTGCTTTTATTGAAACATCGCTGGTACTAATATCTAATACCTCTGCGATAGTTTCTCTCATTTTATCAGTATATGGTTTTATTTTCGGAGACTCAAGACAAAGTGTTGTGTCAATATTGACAATATAATAACCCTGTTCACTAATGATATCAGCGGTTTTTTTCAGTAATATCTTACTGTCAATATTTTTATAGGCATTATCCGTATCCGGGAAATGTGTTCCAATGTCGCCAAGACTTAATGCACCAAGCATAGCATCGCAAATGGCATGCAACAACACATCTGCATCACTATGCCCTAATGCTCCCTTATGATGTGGAATATTTACACCGCCAATCCACAACTCCCTTCCTTCAATCATTTGATGAAAATCAACTCCTGAGCCAATTCTGTATGACATGTTTTTTTGATTTTAAAAGTGAGTTGCTCTATGCGGCAAAAGTGAACCACTTTTTTAAAAGTGGCTCACTCTGCTAAGCTTAAATTAAAAAGGCGAAGGTAATGAACCTCCGCCTTTTCTTTTATTGCAAAAATTTAACCTGTCAGGTGGGCTTTAGCCTCTCAATTGTTTAAGACTTTTAAGCCCACCTGACAGGTTATTGCTGCTAATTAATTATCTGTTGTAGTAGTCGTAGTTTCTCCTTTTCCAATATTATCAAGATCGAATATCAGGCTGAAACGAAGTGTATTACTCAATGGATTTCTGTTAACACCATTTCCGGATGGTACAAGGTATGAGAGATTTAAACCAAATACATTGTATTTTAAACCGGCACCCACCGTAAAATATTTACGGTTGCCCTTTGTTTTATCCTCGTAAAAATAACCGGCACGTAAGGTAAACTGTTCGTTGTAGGTATATTCGGCACCCAATGAAAAAGTAATTTCTTTAAAGTCTTCGCCATCTCCCAAAGAGGATATCCAGCTGGAAGCAACGCTTTTTGTACGGTATTCTGCAATACCGGCAGGCGTTGTGTCATTAGGTGTTGGTACTAATAATTTATTCAGGTCAAGTGCAAAAGTAATTTTATTGGTTTCATCAATTTGCCTGGTATAAGCAGTTCCCACACCCAGGTTAGCAGGGATATAATCTTTTGTTTGTGCATCGCTGGTATAAGAAATTTTTGAACCCAGGTTTGTAGCAGCTGCACCAAAACTCCATCCGGTTCCTGCTTCACTTACACCGTTATAATAAAAACTCAGATCACCGGCAACAGCATTACCCGGTTTGTATGACTGGCCCTGGATAGGTGCATTTCCTACGAGGTTAGAATGTATATATCTTAAGGCTACACCAATACCTGTTTTGTCAGAAAGTTTACGGGAATAACCTGCGTCAAAAGCAAATTCTCTCGGGTTGCCATCAAAAAGGGTCTGGCCAGAGAAATCTGTAAAAGTTATTTTACCTAAACTAAAGTATCGAAGAGAAGCTGAGATGGCCTGTTGTTCATCCAATTTATGAAATCCGGAAAGCGACCCCAGAAATACATCGTTTACCTGTAAATCCCTTAACCATGGTGTATAGGTTACAGACGCAGCATTATTATTTTTTGCAAATGGGATTTTGGCAAGATTCCAGAAGATCGAGCTGGCATCGGCTTCAGTAGCCAATCCTGCATCCCCCATACCACCGGCACGGGCATCTGGTGAAATTCTTAAAAAGGGTACTGCGGTAGTAACAACATTGATACGCTGGGCTGATAATTGAGATGTCAATAAAAAACAGAATAATCCCGCTGCAATTAGTTTTGTGGTTTTAACTTTCATCGATTTTATTATTTCTGATATAATTTTTGGGGGAATAAATAATCCTGGGATAATTTAAAGCAGTACTAATTTTTCCAATTTCCGGGCTTTTTTACCATCCGGTGTTTTTACTTCAAGGTTGTAGATATAAACGCCCCTGCCTATTTTATCGCCGTAATCATCTTTTCCGTCCCATTCAATGTCAAAAGAACGGTTTCCGGCGGTATTTATTGTTTGATAAATAGATTTAACCACTTTCCCACTAATAGTCATAATACGAATGGTAACCAGTAGGTTTTCACCCGGCCGGTTGTGCTCAAACCAGAATTGTGTACGGGTGGTAAAAGGGTTAGGATAATTTAATACGTGGGTTATTTCCAGCGCTGTATTTTTCACTACCCGAAAAGTCAACACATAAACAGATGAGTTATTTGCCACGTCCCATGCTTTGATGGTTAGGGTGTGTACACCTTCTTCTAACTGGGGCAACTGAAAACGGATGATTCCTTTTTGATAACTGTCAAGTTCTGCTTCATAAAAATCATTCAGATTATAATACGTGTTGTTATTATTATCCAAAGTAGCAACGATATCATGACCAATACCTATACCCACTGTATTGATGCCACTGGAATCACTTAGCTTAACAATTAATATTGGCGTAGTGTTGGCAATGCCCCCGTTAACAAATTTATCATCATTTAAGTACGCTTTAATAACAGGCCCTTCATTATCTGCTACAACATTATCTCCGGCTCCACCAATTACAACAGAACTGTTATAACCTGCTGCATCAATCGTACCATTTTCACCATAGTAACTTATTTTACCGTTGCCAAACTGGTAATTGATATCCTTTGGCACGATGAAGGTGAAATTAAATTTTCCATTCACCACCTTTGCCTTTCCTTTATAGAGTACATTATCCTGCTGGCGGAAACTGGTTACAGGGCTTTGCGGATCATTACCCAGTGTATTTATTAATTGAGCTTTATCGAAAATGGTTGGATAGACCGTTCCATTAAAATCCGAAAGTGGGGAGCCGTTTATATCTGTAACTTCTCCTTTAATAACATATTTATTTAACGCTTTTAAAGTATCAATTCCATTAACATTATTGTTTATAGAAATCGTATTGATCTTAAAAGAAGGGAACCCCAGGGTTAAAGAAGGATCACCTAACAAGGTAAATTTTCTGTTATTAATAATATCCGAAAATGTAGTGTAGGTATAGTTTTTTGCAGACTGAATTGCTTCGCCCAGGCTCCTGTATTTTCCATTTGTTTTTTTCTGCAGGGCGTAATTAAGATAATTGGTATTTATTATACGGTTACTGAATGCAAACACAACACGTGTAGTTGTCATCAAAGCGATTGCGCCACTTTTTTCCCTTAACAAAATATCTTCTCCCAAAGAATTTATGAAGGGATTGTCGTAAGGTGCAAAATCACATGTGGCAGTAATAAATAAAGGGAGTTTTGTACTGTTATTCCAGGTATTAACCATATCCTGGTCCAGTATTGCTTCTTCTGCCAAACGGCTTGGGCCACCATGTCCGCTATAGTTCCAGATCAATGTACCGGAAAAAATTTTATTATTGATCGCAGCATTTACATCCGGGTAACGGCTTCCACCGCTCCCGCTTTGTTGTTTATAGGCATCGAGATAAATTTTTTGTTCGTTGCTTGATGGTGCAATAGTGCTGATGGTATTTGACATTGTTTCGGCATCATTCAAGTGAAGATTACCATCTTCATCATCTGCTATTAAGGTTAAATCGTTTCTCCAGGGGCCGAAACTTTCCTTTTGTGTATATCGAATTATTTTGTCCACTACATTTTTTGCATCCTGTATATTGCGGGCAGGTATGCGGCCAATACCGATATCTAATAAATTAGGCGCTGCATTATTTGTTATGTTATCATTATCATTCAGAAATCCATAAAAATCATCTGAAGTATAGGAACTCAGCGGGTCTAATGAGCTGTTGCTTTCGTAAGCCGGAACAAAATTGGTATTGTTTTTTATCCTGCTTTGATAGTCATAAGATGCATCCCCAAACAATAATAAATACTTCGGCATTTTAGTTGAATCCCCATTCGCCTTGTCATAATATAATTTTACAAAATCACGTATAGCCACGGGACCAGAAGTACCGGATGCAAATTCATTATAAACCTGTTCGGTTGTCACTACAACAGACCTTAAACCATCGTGTTCAAAATGATGTGCTGCTAACCGGTTTGCTTCACTCAAAAAGTTACTGTGCGTTACAATAATCATATCTGCATAACTGTAATTATGCAGGTCCTGGTTATTTATTTTTCCAATAGCAACCGGGGTTAAAAAATTGGATGCGTTAAAAGATATATATTCTTTTAATGCTGAACAATCATTTACAAATTTCAAATCGTTACCTGATAAATTTGTCAATATTTTTGAAGGCGATAAAGGATTCGTAACATCCCAAACTTCGGTAGATGATACCGCATTCTGAATTTTGAAATCGCCAATATTACCAGGGCCAACTGAGTTCCAATCTCTGAATAAAACCTGATCCGTACCATTCATTGATAGATTTCTCCGGCCATTAATTTCAAACCAGTTGAGCCATGCCTGTGCATTTACGCTGGTAGGGGAATAATTAAAACTTACCGTAAAAGAAGGTTGTGATAATGTAAAGCTGGAAGACTGTTGAGAAGAAACTGCAATAGCATCATATTGGCCAGTTCCTACGGGAGCAATAAAATGCTGTTGTACCAGGCTATTATTAATTTTAACATCCATTCTTGAAGAAGCACCGGCACTTCGGGCAATAACATTACTTGATATTTCGTAAGGTTGTGTAAGATCAGCGTTCGGAAAATTGATTGAAAAGCTTGCATTGAGTGATTTACCGGGAATGTTTCCAAACTCCTCCCCAAACCATTCTTTACCACTGCTCATGAGGTTCACACTATCCAACTCATAAAAATATCTTTCATTAAAACTGTTGATTGAAATATTAGGAGTTCCAGAGAAATTATTAGTATTGATCCGTTTACCTGTTCCGCCAATATTTATAAAATAAAATGACTGCTGCGCATACAAATTTTTACGGTGGATAAATTTTTTATTAATAGAATCTTTAATCCATTCATCCGGTCCTGCCGCATAGAAAAGGAAATAATCATTCCCATTAAAGATACCATCACCACCATCAAAAACTTCAATTGGGTTTTCTGCCAGATCATCAACCGGAATTACAGCATTGTTTTCAGAAAGCATTTGACCGCCATTACCAAATAGTCTTATGCTATTGCTCGATAAAGATCCGGTACTTATACCCAAAGAATTTAAAAAAGCCACATCCATTTTATATATACCAGGCTTTTTAATAGCCACCTTATACCATAACCCACTTGCCAAAACAGAATTGCTCTTATAGCTGCGCTGAGCCAGCAGGTTATTTAAAGCAACCAGGCATAATATAAAAAGGACAATACGGGGCCATTTGAGCATAGCCCAAATATAAGAATCCCATATAAACTTTAGTGGTTTTACCCTTTAATAATCAGGATTTAATAAGTATATTCGCACCCTGTCTGACTGATTTAATAACAGTTAATATTTAATGCAATATTTTTGAAAAATTATCGTTTAACCTATTTGGAAAAAGTAAGAATCATGCAAAAAGTAACGAGCTTTAAAAATCTCTGTATCCTGTTAACTGCTATTACCCTAATGGCTTCCTGCAAAAAAAATGGTGGTCTTTTCAAAAAGAAACCAGAAAAATCAACCTCAACAGGATGGACTTATAATGACCCGAAAGGAAACGGTTTCCGTGTTTCTAAAGAAAAGGAACAGGCTGCCGGTCCTGGTTTGGTATTTGTTCAAGGGGGTACCTTTACCATGGGAGCAACGGATGAAGATGTAATGCGTGACTGGAATAATATTCCAAGAAGAGTTACCATTCCTTCTTTTTATATTGATGAGACTGAAGTTGCCAACGTTCACTATCGTGAATATTTATATTGGCTTAACCGGGTTTTCCAGGGCGACAGTAATATAATTAATAAGGCTCTTCCGGATACATTATGCTGGAGGGATGAACTGGCCTTTAACGAACCTTACGTGGAATATTATTTCCGCCACCCATCGTATAATTTATATCCTGTGGTAGGTGTAAACTGGCAACAGGCGTATGATTTTTGTTTGTGGAGAACAGACAGAGTAAATGAAAATATTTTATACGAAAAAGGAATTACCAATAAAAAAGCTGAATTGCAAAAACAAATGCAGGGAAGCGGACAAGATAATTTTAATTCCAAAGCTTATTTATTGGGAGTTTACCAGGCTACTCCGGGTAAAAATTTAAAAACGTATAAAGATCCTATTACTAAACAGGTTCCTACTAATATTACTTTTGAAGAAGGTGTTATGCTTCCTGAGTATCGTTTACCAAACGAAGCCGAATGGGAATATGCCGCTTACGGTTATATATACCAAAATCCCCAGCCCCGTAAAAAAGAAAGTAAACGAGGTGAAGAATTACAGGCTAACCGATCAATCTACCCCTGGCTAAATAAATGGAATGGGGTTCGTGAAGACAGACATGGTGGATGGCAGGGACAAATGCTGGCTAACTTTAAAAGAGGTAGCGGTGATAATATGGGTGTTGCAGGAGGTTTGAATGACCGGGCTTCTATCACAGCTCCTGTAAAATCATTTTATCCAAACGGTTTTGGTATTTATAATATGGCAGGTAATGTTAGTGAATGGACTGCAGACGTATTCAGACCCTTATCTAACATTGATATAAATGATTTTAACCCTTATCGGGGTAATAAATGGACAAAAATTGATATGAGCTCAGGTCAGCCTGAAGTTGACAGCATGGGTCGAATTAAAACAGTAGATATTACCGATGCCGAAGCTTCAAAAAGAAGAAATTACCAAAGAGGTGATGTAAAGAATTTTTTGGATGGAGACAGTGCCTCACAAGTGACTTATGGTTACGGTCAAACAACTTTGGTTAACGATAAATCAAGAGTATATAAAGGTGGTAGCTGGAACGACAGAGCTTATTGGCTAAGTCCAGGCACCCGTCGTTTTCTTGATGAAGACCAGGCAAGTTCACAGATTGGTTTCCGTTGTGCTATGATTCGCTTAGGCAGCCAGGAAGGTAAAGGGTTTAAAACCGGCAACATCTGGTCTCGCCGTAAACAAAACTCACGTAAACGCTAATTGATTTTTTGCTCGTTATAATGTTAAATAGTCCCCTGCATTTGCGGGGGATTTTTTTATTGATATTTGCAGCATGACAGTGGAAAAATTATATAAGATCTATTTGCAGTATCCTTCGGTACAAACTGATACCCGGAAATTGAAAGCAGGTGATTTGTTTTTCGCATTAAAGGGGGCTAATTTCAATGGAAATCTTTTTGCTGAACAGGCACTGGAAAAAGGTGCTGCTTATGTCATAGTGGATGAAGCAATAGAAGGCGCTGATGAAAGAATTATTAAGGTTGATGATGTTTTAACAACGCTGCAGCAATTAGCTAAACATCACCGGCAACAATTTACCATTCCATTTTTAGCCATAACCGGTAGCAATGGCAAAACAACCACCAAAGAATTGATTCATGTGGTCCTCTCTTCTCAATACAAAACTTATACCACAGAGGGGAACCTGAACAATCATATCGGCGTACCCCTAACAATCCTTAAAATCAAAGGTGATGCTGAAATAGCAGTGATAGAAATGGGTGCCAATCATCAAAAAGAAATTGCTTCTTATTGTACTTATGCTTTGCCTGATTATGGTTTAATTAATAATTGCGGAAAAGCACATTTAGAAGGTTTTGGTGGTGTGGAAGGAGTACGAAAAGGTAAAGGCGAGTTGTACGACCATATAAGAACCAATGGCGGAACCATCTTCATTAATACTGATTATAATTATTTAAAGGAGATGAGTAAAGGCATTGCCAAAAAAATCTCATACGGTACTGCTGATGCTGATACAACAGGGCATCTGCTGGAATCAGAACCATTTTTAAAAGTGATTATTACAAGTGATGAAAATATTGGAACTATACAAACACAATTAGTGGGTAATTATAATTTACCCAACGTACTGGCCGCAGTAGCTACGGGGAAATATTTTAAAGTACCGGCTGAAAAAATAAAATCAGCTATTGAAAACTACGCTCCTTCTAACAGCCGCTCACAATTAATAGAGAAAGGAACAAATAAAATTATACTCGATGCATACAATGCAAACCCTTCGAGTATGAAAGTGGCGATAGAAAATTTTGCCAAAATACATGCTGATAAAAAAGTATTGTTGATTGGCGCTATGGCCGAGTTAGGCGATGATAGTATTAAAGAGCATGAAGATATAGTTACACTGATAAAACAATTTGACTGGGAA
>JACPOD010000035.1 GCA_016185185.1 Sphingobacteriales bacterium
CTTTTATCAACACTTTCATCGGGTATCGCTTTGAAAGTGATTTTAAATTCTCCATTGGCATCAGTAGTAGTTTCTCCATTGGTGATTTCCATTTCTTCTCTTCCACCATAGGGCTGTCTTATTTTTGCATAACTAAATCCATAATCCCACCAAATGGGCATACGGACTTTACGCACCACCCGATACTTAACTGTTGCTCCATCCACATTATTGCCGGCATAAGCTTTGGCATTTCCTTTCACCGTTATTTCTTCATTCACCCGGTAAGTACCATCAGGCTTTTTCACTTCCACATAAAACTTGGGGCGTTTATATTCTTCCACATTAAAATAAGCGTAAGCATTGGTGTTAGAATCTAACACAGAGAAATTGCCATTCAATCCACCTTCGGGTAATTTGAAACTTCCGTGATAAGAACCAAATTCATTGGTCATTAAATTCAGTTCACCTACTTTTTGTCCGTTGGCATCACGAAGAATTAATTTGGATTTAAAACTTTCTACAGCCATCGTTCTTCTTTCAGCCGTGATGGTTTGCATGACTATACCTTTAAAGTAGATGATTTGACCGGGACGATAAATAGAACGGTCAGTAAATAAAAAGGCACGGGTAATGGTTGGTTGCTGTTGTGGTTTTAATTCACGGGAGATATAGTAGTTATCATCTAAAAACAAATAATCTTTCTCATGACTTATCTCCAGCATAATGTTTCTTCCATCATTATCTGGTTTTACTTTGATATAACCATTCTTATCAGTGGTCAGCAATTCTTTTTTATCCTCGCTGTATTCGCTGCGCTGGTAATCATATCTTCTTTCCCATATCTGTACTTTGGCATTAGCTAAAGGATAGCCGGTCTCCCGATTAAGCACATAATATTCGCCGGAATTATTTTTTACAAAACTAATATTGCTTACATAGGTAGTGTGCAGTGCCAGTATATTTTCTTTATTGCTGAAAGTTGGTTTTTCACTCGCCAGCAAAATGTACAAACCATTGGGCAATGCATCTACTTTTGCTTCGGTAGCATGTTGCTGGTAATCTTTTAAATCGGGTAATGATTCATTCCAGTCACGAACAGATTTTAACGAAATAATTTTCTTCCAGATATTTTCATCTTCGATATTATTAATGTCAATTCGTTTTAATTCTTCTTTGGAAGTTTTAATGAGGCGGAAATAAAGTTTGTTTACATTTTTATAATTCACCAGCATACGGAAGGGCTGACCAATTACATTTACTTTTTCTGTAGTCAATGTAAATGAGTTGGAAGTTATCTGGTTTAATAAGCTTTTACAATTAATACCACCTTCACTCTTTGGAAATTTTACAATAACGGCTTCACAAATTTCTTTTGCTCTCTTTTTTTCATACTGCATATCCTTTTTATTAAAAGGATTGTATTGTTCTCCTCTCGTATTATATATGGAAGCCAACAAATAGGATGCCTGTGCTGCAGCAGAATCAGCCGCATATTTTTTAGTGAGGCGAATTAAAGATTGCTCATAGAGTTTTTCTTTGTCCTCCATCACTGCATGATTTTTCATAAACTGCAGGCGGTTTATTTCCAAATCAATCAGTGCATCTGCTTTATTGTCTTTTAAATGAAAATAAGTGAGTTGCTGAAAGATGGTGATGGCTTTATAATAAAGTGAAGCGGTATCTTTTGTTTTGAAAGAGGCTTTTGCAAATTCATTAGCATCTGCAAATGCTTCGGCCTGTTTAATGGTGAACTGATAGGCCGGTTTGTTTACATCCCTTTCATCGTTGGTAAAATAATCCAATGCCCGGTGTGCCAAAAAATCGTACAAAGAAGAACGCAGGTAACGGTAGCCATAGGTTTGAATGATAGCATCAAACGATTCAAGTTTTGATGACTGCAATAATTTTGCTTCATTAATTGAAGCAAGATATAGTGATGATATTTTTGAATGAAAATCTTCTGCACCCCAGGTGGCTATATCATCTTTTTTGAAGTTGTCTGTATTTGTTCTGTTGTATAAATTCCAGCGGTTGTTTTGAAAATAATTCCAGTACAACTGTGCCGTCATGCTTTGCAGTAATGACTTAGCCGGTTGTTTGGCAGTAGCAGCTTCTGCTTCCATGGCTTTAATGCTGTTGATGCCGGCGTTTTCATCCACCTGTTCGTTCAACATGCTTTCAAACATCAGGCTTTTGATAAGCTGTGCATCGTTATTATCTTTTTTGGCGAGGGGGTAAATCTTTTTTACTTGGGTGATGGCGGTTTTGGTTAGCCCTTTTTCAATCAGTTCATCAATTTTTTTCCATTGTGTTTTATAATCTTTCGGTTTAGCCTGTGCCATAAGTATGTTAGCGGAGAATAAAAGTTGAATTAATAATAAGATGAATAAGGAGCCAGCCTGCCTGCCCTTGCCTGTGTTTTTCAAAATCATGCTGTTGAATTTTACTACAAGTTATTGAATATGTTTTACTGAGTGTGACTGATAGTGGACAGTCTTTTTATAGATGCAGTTGCATGTGGTATTGCATAAAATTTTGGAGAAACCTGTCAGGTGCACTTTAGTGTCTTTGGAGTTATAGAGATTTTTGTGCACCTGACAGGTTGTAATTGGTTTAACGTTTTATTACCAGTAAAAATTTGGATGAATTTGGAATCTGAACCTGGTGATGGGGAAGTGTCTTAGGATTGATCGCTAGTTACCGTTGCGGATTTTTATAATGAGCTTTAAGCCTATTAATGATTGAAATTATTATATATGAAGCTGTAACGCTTATTAAAATATCCAGCAGTAAATTAGTTGTTTTAAAGCCCTGATTACAGTTGTCACATTTTCCGTCTGTATAACTGTAGAACCGTAAAGGAAATCCATATTTGCTAAAGCCATCGCTATCAGCTTCGTTTTTGATTGTAAGTATTGTAAGTGCAACAAATATTATTAATGAAACCAACAATACCCATTTTGATTTTTTCATTTATTGAAATTCGTTAATATAATTCTAATTAAAGTTTGAATTAAAGGTATTGAGATATCAGTATAAAATATTTGTTGCAATGAAAACAGAACGTACAAGTGAGTGACACAACCGGCGATGCCATAAAATACAAAAGCCGGCAACACTATTACCGGCTTCAATATTATCAATTATCAACTTTCAATTACCCCTTCATCACCTTCGCCATCGTAACCCCAATATCAGCAGGGCTGGCTACTACATGAATACCGCATTCACTCATGATCTTCATTTTAGCAGCAGCCGTATCATCAGCGCCACCCACAATAGCACCCGCATGTCCCATACGGCGACCGGGAGGGGCTGTTTGCCCGGCAATAAAACCAACAACAGGTTTGTTACCATTTTCTTTATACCAGCGGGCAGCTTCAGCTTCCATACCACCACCAATTTCACCAATCATTACCACACCATCTGTTTCAGGATCGTTCATAAATAATTCCATCTGTTCCGGTAAAACCCTGTACAATTATTTTGGAATCTTTATTTACAAGTACACTCATAGCGATTGGTAATTAGTCCGCAAAAATAGGGGATTTGGGTTGCAGTTTACCGGTGCAGGGTTGAAATATTGAAGAGGATTATGAACTTAGCGTTACAAACTACTATGGTGCTTTGGTTGCGTCGCACCTTTCATCGTTCGGCACCGCATTCAGCCGGGGTTATTTAAGCAGTTCATCCATGTTACGGTCGTTGCTGATCTTGCCTTTTTGTTCGAGCATCCGCATTTCTTTGGCGTCCTGTAAAAAGTCAGACGCAAAGATGAACTGGTTGAGTTTTTCATCTTTGGCAAAAATGATATCGCTTTTGTTTCCTTCCCATTGTTTCTTCCCTTCATGCATGAAGAGGATATAGTCACCAATTTCCATCACACTATTCATGTCGTGGGTGTTAACAATGGTGGTCATATTATATTCTTCGGTGATCTCTTTAATCAGTTTATCGATCACCAGGGATGTTTTGGGATCAAGCCCTGAATTGGGTTCATCGCAAAACAAATATTTTGGATTTAGAACAATAGCCCTTGCAATACCCACTCTTTTTTTCATGCCACCACTTAACTCAGCCGGAAATTTTTTATTAGCCCCGGTAAGGTTAACTCTTGCCAATACCTCGTCCACTCTTTTTCTTTTTTCATTCAGCGTCATTTGCGTAAACATATCCAGCGGAAATTGAATATTTTTTTCTACCGTCATACTGTCAAACAAAGCAGAACCCTGGAACAGCATACCGATTTGCTGACGTAACATTTTTCGTTCCTCTCCTGTCATGTGGGTAAAACTGGCTCCATCATAAAGTACTTCACCGGAGTCAGGTTCAAAAAGTCCCACAATACATTTTTGTAAAACCGTTTTGCCGCTGCCACTGGCGCCAATGATCAGGTTGCATTTGCCGGTTTCCATTTTTGCAGATACATCATCGATCACGATCTTGTCATCAAAACCTTTCTTTATATTTTTTATTTCAATCAAGGCCTATGTTTTTTAGTGAACGGGTACAAAACTAAGATTATTAAACCCAACAATATCCAGCTATGTAAAAGAAACGATTTTAAATAAAACCGGTGATTATCATACCTGCGATTTTCGTTGTACACTTCCAGCCAGGGATGCACCCCGGCATAACGCTGAAATTTATTGGAAAACGAATACAGTGTTTTTGGATTGTAAGGATGCGGGTATAAGATCTCGTTTTGCTGCCAGATGTATTTTTTATCTGCTTCAGTATAATTTGTTTCAATCACAGAACTGTCGCCGACACTTAACTGAAGTATGTTTCCTGTTTGCTGTTGTTTTTTTAACTGGTACAGATCTGCGGTATTTAAATACCTGCCTTTTGAATCTTTCAGCAGTAAAATATTTTGAGTGATGTCTATATAAGCCCATTCGCCGGTTTCCGGTATATAACATTCATTGAGCGAATGATCGCCCAGCCTGAATGCATCTTTGTTACCTGAAATACCGATTTTGCGGCAAACCATTCCGGCATTTGTTGCAAAGAGATGAAAGATGTCGGTGATGTTCCCACACCAGATATTTGCCCTGCCTTCTTTGGCCAGAGAGAATTGCTGGTATACAGAATAATTTTTCAATGAATCTGCCGGAACACCCATATTGTTTTTAATGGCATTAAAAATATAACTGCCAATGATCTTGATTTTTACAGCAGTGCTGTCATTTTCTTTGAGGTGCAAACTATCGGTAATAATTTTTTTGACTATAGATTGTTCTGTAGCCTCTATATACTCCAGTTCATCTCTCCATTTGTTTACAGAAAAACTGTCATTGCTTATGAAAGGAACAGAGCAATAACGTATCTCATAATTGGTGGCAATACTGCTGCTATTGGCTTTGTACAAAGCAGCAGGGGAGTAGTCAAGGTCAATCGTAACAGGAGCGTTGGATGAATCAATTGGTATAAGCAGGTAGCGGTTTATTTTTTCTTTTAACGCAAACCGGAGTGGCAATGATAATTCATTTGTAATAACAGCATCATTACAACGCACACTCCATTTAGCAGCATTATAACCTTTCAGGTCAATCACCACATCATTATTTTTCTCAATAGAAATACTGCGGATGCCTTTGGAAATATTGGGATAAAGATCAGCGTACGAAGACTGTTTTACATATTCATATCCATTATTGCGGTTAACATAAATATATATATTAGCTGCCGTGAGCAACAGGAAGAGTAACCATAAAGCAGACCTGTATGCCATTGTACTAATTAAAGGAGTAATGCTGCCAGTATATAATCAGCAAATAAGATTAAGATACAACTTATAACTACAGAGGTGGTGGATGCCCGGCCAATTTCCAATGCACCACCTTTTACATGATATCCAAAATAAGCCGGTATGCTGCTAATGATAAAGGCATAAGTATAAGCTTTGGCTAATGCAAATACTACATTGTAAGGAATAAATTCTTCCAGCAAACCCTGGTCAAAAATATTAGTGGATAAAATTCCGGAGGCTGCACCAGCCACTCTTCCGCCCCAGATACCAAGAACTGCTGCTATTACCACGAGTACCGGAACCATTATTAAGGCTGCCAGTATTTTTGGCATTACTAAATAAGCCTTCGTATTAATGCCCATAATTTCAAGCGCATCAATTTGTTCAGTCGTTCTCATATTCCCCAGTTCAGAGGCGATCTTTGAACCTACCACACCGGCCAGTACCACGCAAATAAGTGTTGGTGCCAGTTCCAAAATGATATTGTCACGCACAATAATACCGATGGTTGACATAGGAATCAATGGGCTTACTAACTGGTAAGCTGTTTGTACGGTAGTTACCGCACCAAGAAATAAAGAGATGATTGCCACAATGCCCAGTGAACCTATGCCAATTTCCACGCATTGGTGCATAAGTTCTTTCCAGTAGATCTTCCAGTTTTCCGGTTTGGAAAACATTCCTTTCAGCATCAACAGGTAGCGGCCGAGGTGTGTAAAGAAATTCATATGAAACAAAAATAACTGAAAAAAATTAAGGATGCTTTATGCCCCCTTTTACCAGCTCTTTTAAATGCATATCCATAATGTTGCCTACAGTCTGGCAATCGAGGAAATTTGGATTTTGATAAAAGTCTGCCAGGTCTTCCCTCAATTGTTTTATTTTTTCGGGGGTGGAAAGCTCATCCTCCGCGGCAGCATCCCGCAGGTCACGGATACGGTGACGGTGCGATTTAATACGCCGGATGATCTGTGTACGCTCCTCCATCTGGTATTGTTTAATAACATCCGGGTGAATGAGACTGGATACAAGATCCACAAACACTTTGTTTTCTTTAAAGAACTGTGGTTTGTAAATATTTTTTCTGCCTTCGTATGATTGCTGGTCAAAATCTATAGCCCGGATGCGAAACTGGATGTCATCAAAGTCCTGAGTAATATCAAATACAAAATTATAACTGCGCATATCACCCAGCAAACGTACAAAACAACGTTCATTGAATTTGATAAACTCTTTGGCAATACGCCGGGGATTGTATTCAGGCCGGTTGATATAATCTTTGGCAAACACATCACCGGGTATGCCGGCAATATGTTCTTCTACTAAAGTAGTTTCATCCACCAGGTAATTGATCCAGTTTGGTGAGAGCAGGGTTTCTAATTCCAATCCATAAATACGGGAAGCATCTGCTACTTTAATATAAAAGTAGTCGTGTACATCGTTGTAACTGTTTACGATCTTTATACGGAAAGGGCGGGAGTTGCCAAACACACAATAATCGATCCGTTCAATATGTAAATGTTCCTCAGCCTGCGTATGCCCGCTTGATTTTAATAAAGAATAAATTCGTTTTAAAGAAAGGTGAATTTCATTTGCTTCGTGTGGGGAGTAAAACACGGTTTCCCATAATGTGTCCATGCCATCTTTATCATACAGGGGGATGCTGCTCTGGTAATATTTTAAGGAGTCATAAGAAAGGGGCAAATGAATATCTCTCCCGTAACGACGCAGGTACTTGCGTAAAGATTTGCTTACGGGATAACTCTTTTTCTTTTTTGATATCCTTTCGTGTTCACTCATTTATTAAATAGCTGGGAGTGGTGAGCTTCGAGCTACGAGCCGAAAGATATAAGACAATTTTTTTTCATCACTCGCAGCCCGTAGCTCATAGCTCGCCGCTTCTTTACATCTCATGGCTCACTTTCTTAAACTTCTTCCACCACTTCGATTTTTTTATTTCTTCCTTTGCATTAGTGGTGCTTTTCATTTGTGCATCTACTACAGCAATCAGCACCATATTAAAGATGGAACGGATAGAACTGCCTAATTGTAACACATGCACCGGTTTTTTCAATCCTAATAAAACAGGACCGATAGAATCGGCACCACCTACTTCCTGTAAAAGATTATAGGCAATATTTCCGGAAGCGAGATTGGGGAAAATGAGGGTGTTCACTTCACCATTAATTAATTCACTAAATGGATAATTATCTTTTAATATCTCTTTATTAAAAGCCACCAGCCCCTGCACTTCACCATCACAAATTAAATCCGGGTCCTTTTGTTTTACGATCTCTCTTGCTTTGCGTACCAAGTTGGCTTCTGGTGAATCACTGCTGCCAAAGTTGGAATACGATAACATGGCAATCCGCGGACGGATATTAAATTGTTTCACTTCCTTCGCCACTAACAACGTAATCTCTGCTAACTCTTCCGCAGTAGGATTAAAGTTCACCGTAGTATCCGCTAAAAACAAAGGCCCTTTCTTAGTAAGCATAATGTACATACCAGCAATTTTCTTCACCCCATCTTCTGTGCCGATCACCTGCAGGGCAGGGCGAATGGTATCGGGATAGTTACGGCTTAATCCGCTGATCATACAATCTGCTTCACCCATTTCCACCAGCATACTGCCAAAATAATTGCGGTCCTTCATCATTTTGTAGGCTTCATAATGGTTGATGCCTTTGCGCTGACGTTTTTCAAAAAACAGTTCACCATATTTTTTCCTCGTCCCGTCAAGCTCATCGCTTTTATGATTTATAATGGGTATCCCATCCAGTTCAATATTGTTTACTTCAGCAATTTGTGCAATACGTTTTTCATCACCTAGTAAAATAGGATAACCTACACCTTCTTCCTGTACCAGCTGGGCTACTTTTAAGATTTTTGCATTCTCCGCATCGGCAAACACTACTCTCTTTGGATCCTTTCTAGCTTTATTACCAATCACACGGCTCAGTTGATTATCTAACCCAAGCCGTTTGTTCAACTCCAGTTCGTATGCTTCCCAGTTCGTAATGGGCGATTTTGCCACACCACTCTCCATGGCTGCTTTAGCAACAGCCGGCGAAACAGTGGAAAGTAATCTTGGGTCGAGCGGTTTGGGAATAATATAATCCGGGCCAAACGAAATATTTTTTTCGTTGTAGGCTAAGTTTACAATATCGGGCACGGGGGTTTTGGCTAATTCGGCTAACGCTTTTACAGCCGCTAACTTCATGGCTTCATTAATATTTATAGCCCTTACATCCAATGCGCCGCGAAAGATATAAGGAAAGCCCAGTACATTATTTACCTGGTTAGGATAATCACTCCGGCCGGTAGCCATGATCACATCTTTACGGGCCGTAGTAGCCGCTTCGTAAGTGATCTCAGGATCAGGATTGGCCATAGCAAACACGATGGGGTTTTTTGCCATTGCTTTCACCATTTCAGGAGTTACCACATTACCCACACTTAAACCAATAAATACATCTGCTCCTTTAAAGGCTTCCTCTAACGTGAGGTCTGTTTTTTTAGTAGTGGCAAATTTTTTCTTGTGTTCTTCCAAATCAGTTCTCTGTGTATGCAGCACACCTTTACGGTCAAACATTACAAAATTATCATGCCTTGCACCAAGCGATTCATATAATAACACACAGGCCATGGCTGCTGCACCGGCGCCGTTTACTACAAATTTTGCTTTTTCAATTTTCTTTCCCTGTAATTCTAATGCATTTAATAAAGCAGCCGCACTGATGATGGCAGTGCCATGCTGGTCATCATGCATTACCGGTATGTTCATTTGCTTTTTCAATTCCTGCTCTATATAAAAACATTCCGGGGCTTTAATATCTTCTAAGTTGATGCCTCCAAAAGTTGGTTCCAGTGCTTTTACAATCTGTACAAATTTTACCGGGTCCTTCTCGTTTATCTCAATATCAAACACATCAATGTCAGCAAATATTTTAAACAGTACGCCCTTACCTTCCATCACCGGTTTACCAGCCTCGGGCCCAATATCTCCCAGGCCTAACACTGCTGTACCATTGCTGATAACAGCCACCAAGTTTCCTTTGGCCGTGTATTTATAAACGTTCTCTACATCTGCATGTATTTCTTTACAGGGCTCGGCCACACCAGGTGAGTAAGCCAGCGAAAGGTCCCTTTGTGTTTTGGCATCTTTAGTGGGAATCACTTCAATTTTACCGGGTCTTCCTTTGGAATGATATTCCAGTGCCTGCTGGCGACGTAGTTCATCTTTCTGCATACAATTTATTTTCGTTAAACCGCTTTGTTTACAGGATAAGTAATTGGCAAGCAGCGGTGTGGGGTGCAAGTTAAGGAAATACCAACATCCCTCGATTAGGTATATTAAACTGTAGTTTTTTTGCCACTCATCCCTTTGTCCAAAAAATAATTCCAAAAAAATTTGGAAACCTACCCAAAAGGATCGTATGTTTGTGTACTATTTAAGTAGTACACTAAAACACAAGATCAATTTACTATTATGATATCAGTTAACAACCTGCATTTCGCTTACAAACGCAAACCGGTTTTTACAGGGCTCAGCCTCCAGCTTCAGCCAGGGCACATTTACGGTTTGCTCGGCAAAAACGGAACGGGCAAATCAACCCTGCTCCGCAATATCAGCGGACTGCTTTTCCCCAAACAGGGTACTATTGAAGTGATGGGCTTTAACCCCACCAAACGTCAACCGGCTACCAGGTAAAGGATTTAGAAAACTTAATAGACAGGATCACCATCATCGACGAAGGCAAAATTTTATTTGACCAGACAACCGAAAACATCACTAAAAAATTATCCTTCCGGATTTCTTTTGATGGCGATGAGGTAAGCAATGCTTTGTACAGCGAATCTTCATTGAAAGGAAATGCTATTATCGAACACAACACGTATGAAGAAGACAGCAAGTTAGACCTGGAGATGCTGTACAAAGCTATCGTTACTAACAAAGAAAAAATCAACGCAGTTTTTAATTCTTAATCTCAACAAATGAACCAAAGTTTTTTAATCAACCGCTGGGGATTGCTGATGGGCAAGCACTGGAGCGAAAACCGGAAAAAATATACGCTGGGTATTGCTGCCATAGCCTCTTTAATGTTGCTGTGGTACGGATTTATGATGCTGGTGGGCCCGGGTGTGGATGAAGATATTCAGACCTCCACTTATTTTGTTGGCTTATTTGTAATTGGCTGTATATATGCCAGTTTATTATTTGCAGACCTGGCAGACAGACCAAAAGGCATCAGTTATCTTTCTACACCTGCTTCTCATTTAGAAAAAGTATTGTGCAACCTGTTTTTTGGAGTGATTATTTTCTTCTTGTCGTATTTGGCCATCTACTACATCGTTACTACTCCTATGCTGGCATTATCCAATGCGGTAAGGGAAGCAAAGTTTAAAGCGGAAGGCAATAGTTTCACATTTGTAAAAGCACAATTGATAAATGTGTTTCATTATGGCAGGGGCAATAGGGAGGATATGTTTTACATGTTACACCTTGTATTCTTTGCGGTGCAATCCACTTTCATTTTAGGTTCTGTTTATTTTACCCGTTTCAGTTTTATTAAAACAGTTATTGCAGTGTTATTAGTATGGTTATTCCTCTTTTTGTTTTTAGCAAAAGTATTAGGGCCAATGATGCCGGACGGAAGTTATTTTAACGGGTTAACTAACTGGAGTTTGATGAATAACGGAGATGGACCCAATAAGGTAATTATGTTACCCAAATGGATAGAGTCAACAACGACCTTTTTGTTCAAGTTTGGCTTTGCGCCACTGTTCTGGATGGTTACTTACTTCCGCTTAAAGGAAAAAGAAATTTAGACAATTTAAACTCATTATAATATGCAATTCAGAGAGAGTCAGGCTATATACCTGCAGATCGCAGACTATGTATGCGAAAAAATCCTGCTCAAAGAATGGAAATTGGAAGAACGCATACCGGCCGTAAGGGAATTAGCCGTACAGTTGGAAGTAAACCCCAACACGGTAATGCGTACCTATGAATTTTTGCAGGGCCAGGAAATTATTTACAACCAGCGGGGCATAGGATATTTTGTGGCAGCCACTGCGGTAAAAAATGCCATGGCATACCGTAAAGAAGAGTTTATGGAAAAAGATTTGCCCAAGGTATTTCACAATATGTTTTTGCTGGGGATGGAAATGGATGAACTGAAACCGAAGTTTGAAAAATACAAGAAACAAAATTTTGCCTGATTCAAAATAATCAACAATGAAAACAAGTAATAAAATATTATTGGGAACCGTAGCTTTCATTATGCTGATTTTTACAGCTATTCATGTGGCTTTGTATGCGAAGTATAAAAAAGGGGAATTTGTTACGGTAACACAATTGCATGAAGAGAATTATGACAAGCATGTAATAGCCGGTGTTACCAAAGTGGATGCCTGGGGAATCAATAACCTGGAAATTATTCCTTCTGACACTTTTAAAATAGAACTGGAGAAAAACTTCGGTAAGGAAACTAAAATTACTTACGAACAAAAAGGTGATGTGTTAGTGGTGAAAGGCGGAACAAAAGATTTTAATAAGTCAACCGGCAAAGCGGAAGTGTACCGCAGCTATTCACCCGTAACGATCTATTTACCTTCCAACACTACATTGACGGTGAATGATTGTGATATCCGTTTCAATGGAGCAGTGGATAGTAGCAAAGCATTTACCCATACCATTAATGCCACCAATGCTAATGTTACTTTTGGCGAATGGCACAGGGATGATAAAGGATATTCTTACTTCAGCAATATCAATCTTACTTCCAACGGCGGAAGAGTACAGTTTACAAAAGGCGCTTCTTTTAAAGAAATCAATCTTTCTTTAACTGACAATGAAGTAGAAGACCAGGGCTTTAGTGCTGATAAGATTGTGTTGAATGCGGATGATAAATCAAATATTACTTTGAAAGGAACGAATCTTAAAAAGGTGATCAATAAACAATAGACGAACAAATTATTAATGACAAAACTTAAAACGATGAGAAAGTTAAGCTGGATACTGATTTTACTGTTAGTGGCAACTTTCAGCGGGAAGCTAGTAACCGATATTCATTCTTCCGGGAGAGACTGTTCTCCTAAATCCATTCAAAAGCAAACTAATTCCAAACCGGAAGAAGAGGCATTAGGAACAATGATGTTGTTGCCAGTTTCATTTAACCTGGAAGCTGAAAGCAAGTAAAACCAGCACTTTACCATACATGATGAATATTTTCAAGCCAGACTATGAACAGTATGAGGGAGTGAGAAGAATCAATATCTACGTAATGAGGGTATTCTTCTTCCTGATGTTCTTTTTTATGGGGTTTAGTTCATGGTCGCATATTCTTACGCATAAAGGCAGTTGGGAACCAACCAATGCAGTAGCCTGGTGTACCTGGGCAGCATATTCATTTCTTTCTTTGTTTGGCATTTATCATACACTGCGGATGTTGCCCATAATGTTGTTCATGGTTTTTTATAAATCATTATGGTTAATAGTAGTGGCCTATCCATTGTGGGCAGCTAATCAATTAAAAGGCTCAGCTGCTGAAGAATTAACCAATATCTTTATTTGGGTGCTGATACCTTTAGCCTTTATTCCCTGGAAATACGTTTTCAAAAAATATATACTGTTTTCATTCAGCGGTAAATAATAACAGCTGCTATTTTCAAACTTAATTTATGAACGAAAGCATTGTTCAAACGGATAATTTATACTTCTCTTTCAAGGCTGGTCAGCCGATTTTGAACGGCATTAATATGCAGGTACCAAAGGGAAGTATTTATGGTTTCCTCGGTCCAAATGGTGCAGGGAAAACTACCACCCTGCGCTTATTGCTGGGTTTACTCAGTAATCATAAAGGGGGTATAAAAATATTTGGTCATCACCTGGCACATCACCGCATTGACATATTAAAACGATTGGGTTCGCTGGTGGAGCAACCTTCCTTATATCTACATTTAACCGGTTATGAAAATTTAGAAATATACCGGTTGGTGTACGGCTGCAAAAAACAACGTATCAATGAAGTGCTGGAGATTGTTGGATTAACTACGGCACTCAACAAAAAAACAAAACAATATTCACTCGGCATGAAACAACGGTTGGCCATCGCCATTGCTTTGTTACCGCAACCTGAGTTTTTGATATTAGACGAACCTACCAATGGTTTAGATCCCAACGGTATTATTGAAACAAGAGAATTGATCAAAAGATTGAATAAAGAATTTGGCACAACGGTTTTAGTTTCCAGTCACATTTTAGCTGAAGTGGAGAAGATGGCTACCCATGTGGGCATCATTCACAAAGGCAATATGCTTTTCCAGGGAACTTTAAAAGAACTGCAACTGATGCAGTCATCTAAATCAGCGCTGGAAATAGAAACCAATGATAATAACAGGGCTGCTGCTTTATTGAATGATGTAGCTGAACTATCACAAACTGATACTACTATCATTATCCCTTATAAAAGCAAAAGTCAATCCGCCGCCATCAACCGCCGGTTGGTGGAAGGCGGACTGGAAGTATATGCCCTGCATCCGCAGCACAACGACCTGGAACAATTATTTATGGACATTACATCAAATAACTAATGAACATTTTAGCTTCTTTTAAAACTGAACTGATAAAATTAAAACGCAGTGCCGCTTTATGGGTAGTGGTGTTAGGGGCAGGTTTTGTTCCGTTTATTTTCCTTCTTTCATACCTGATAAAACCGGTATCAAATATTAAACGCTTAGGAAATAACCCCTGGGCTGCTCATGTTGGTGAATTGTGGCAGGCATTCTCCATTTTCTTATTACCGATGTTTATCATTTTAATATGCAGCCTTGTATTGCAGATAGAATATAAAAACAATACCTGGAAACAGGTGTATGCCTCTCCACAATCGTATGCCAATATATTTTTCTCCAAACTTGGTGGTATTATAACAATGATATTGCTGCTTTTTGTATTGTTTAATGTGTTTGCATTAGGCGCAGCCATCATTCCTAATTTGTTTTATAAAGGGTTTAAATTTTTAGCCACAACATTTAACTGGCAAAAATTTATGGTATTAAACATCCGGCTCTTTATTTCCACGCTGGGCATTATAGCATTTCAGTACTGGCTGAGTATGCGGTTTAAAAATTTTATTGTTCCCATCGGTATAGGTTTAGCTTGTTTAATAGCCACTTTAATTGCCATGCGCTGGGAGCATATATTTAAAATTCCTTACGCCCATCCTTTTCTTACCATGCAGTTTGGTGAAGTAAAAAAAGGATTTCTCCAAAATCACGAATGGAATTCGATTGGTTATTTTATTGTCTTTACTGCATTAGGTTTTTTAGATATGCGGTTGAGGAAGGAGCGGGGGTAAATGTTATGGTTGCCTGTCGCTTGCAACAAGATTTTTTTGCCTGCATAAAATAAACATTTTAACCTCCTTTTGTATGCTGCAACTAACAGCCCTGCTTATTATATCCTGGATGGTTTTATGGATTTTTGAAAAAAAAGATTTGACCATTTTAGGATTACTGCCAACTAAAAAACTTATAACTTTTTTTATTCTTCTTTTAATTGTTTCAGCACTTTGTTCATTATTAGCCTTTCTTTTACGGATGTATTTTGCCAAAGAAGTATATGCATTAAACCTGTCATTAACTTTTACATCAATAGTAACGCAGTTGTGGTACCAGCTCCGCACTGTATTAACAGAAGAGCTTCTTTGCCGGGGAGTATTGCTTTATATTTTAATTAAACGGTTAGGTGGAAATAAAGCTATTATAATTTCATCAGTTGTGTTTGCCGTATTACACTGGTTAAATGCAGGTGTGTGGGGTAATTTTATGCAAATGCTCATTGTATTTGCATTTACTTTTTCAATGGGGCTTTTACTGGCATGGGCTTATGCCAAAACATTTTCTTTATTAATCCCCTTCGCCATTCATTTTGGATGGAATGTGATGCAGAATTATATTTTTCCCGGAACAACTGATGTAGAGCATTTGTTTGTGCTGTCAGCACCACCGCCTGTTGTTACTATTTCTTATCTCAGTTTTTTTACAATGATTTTATTACCGAAAGTATTGGTGCTGGTAACTAATTATTTTATTGTTAAGCAACATAGGCAGGTGGCAATGCCTTAATTAAATCATTCAGCTTTTGCCCCCAGCCAGGCCATCAACCCCATCCCCGTTTCAATAGCATCTTCATCAATATTAAAAGTAGGGGTATGCACACCGGATGTAATTCCTTTTTCTTTATTCATCACACCTACACGATAGAAACAAGCAGGTATTTGCTGCGCATAATATCCAAAATCTTCAGCACCCATCCGCATCTCCGTTTCTTCTACATTACTGTTGCCAATTAATTCTCCGGCTAATGTTTTTGCTTTTTCATTTAAAGATTCATCGTTGTGAACCGATGGATAACCAATATCAATGTGCAGATTAATTTCAGCTCCTGTGCCATTTACAATATTCTCACAGGTTTGTTTAATAAGCTGATGTGCTTTGTACCGCCATTCTTCATTCATACAACGAAGTGTACCCATTAATTTTACTTCGCTTGGAATAACATTGGTTGTAAATCCACCCTGGAATGATGTAATGGATAAAACCGTTGGGTTAAATGGATTATTGTTTCTGCTGACAATTTGCTGCAATGCCATTACGAGTTGTGAACCAATTAATATTGTATCGGCTGTCAAATGCGGAGAAGCAGCATGTCCACCCTTCGCTTTAATAGTAATATAAATTTCATCCGCACTTGCCATTACCATTCCGCCACGAAAAGATAATGTACCAATAGCCAATCCCGGATGCACATGCATGCCAAAAATGGCCTGTGGTTTTGGATTTTCCAGCACACCATCTTTTATCATCAGGCTGGCGCCACCGGGATTTTTTTCTTCGCCCGGTTGAAAAATTAATTTCACGGTTCCTTCCCATTCGTCTTTTGTTTTGTTCAAAATTTTTGCAGCGCCTAATAAGCAGGTTGTGTGTACATCATGTCCGCAGGCATGCATTACACCATCCCTTGTTGATTTATATGGCACATCATTTTCTTCTTTAATCGGTAACGCATCCATATCAGCCCTTAACGCAATAATCCTCTTATCGGGATTTTTTCCTTTAATTAATCCAACAACACCGGTGGTTGCTTTTATTTCAAATGGTATATTCCATTCGCTTAGTTTAGCCTGCACATATTTCGAAGTTTCAAATTCCTGGTAACTTAATTCAGGATGTGTATGAAGATGATGTCGTACATCTATAAACTCAGGAGCATATTGTTTGGCTAAGGATTGAATCTTTTCTTTCAGCATGAGGACAAAAATACTGAATCATCTGCTGATGAAGGCACAAAAAAACTGTGTGTAGTAAGGATGTAGATATGAAATCTAAAAAAATAATTAAATAAAGGAAAATTTAATTATCTATTTTTTTCAATCCATTCATAAAGGTATTGAATAGTAAGTCCCATTGATTTTAGATTTGTTCTAAGATGCATTGCGGAAATTTCATCATCTTTTTCTCTATGAGTAATTGTTCTAAAACAACCTTTACATTTCCAGTGGTCGTGAGAAGCTTTTGTTCTTAAATATTTACAATCATGTGCTAAGAGGAAGGCTATCCAATCTTTTGTTTTAACTGGTCTGTTGTTACCCATAAATAAGAATTAGGCACATGCAGTTTCTTCATGTATGTTTTTCTCTAAAGTACCCTCTTCGAAATTTTGTAGGTGTCCATTTTCATCCACATATGATTTGGAGAAGTTTTTATGGCGCATTATCTCTTTTTTAAATCCTAATGTACTAAGTTCATGCTCTATTTGTTCTTTAGAAAGGGCCATAAGATCATGGCAAAATAGTGTCACGTTTTCGTGAAATGAAGTTTTAGAGTCTTCTTTTGTTCTGCCATACCCACTAACATTCAGGGATGGGGATAGAGTAACAAAAAAATTCCCTTCTTTTCCTGTCATTGCAACAACTTTTATATGAACCTTTCCTTTATTAATTCTAATAGTTTCTTTAATGTTTCCTAAATCCATAAAGTAACTTTTAATATGAAAGTAAAGATAAGCTCAAAGATGCCAATTCACAAAGGATTTGGTATAACTGGTTTTGAGAAGGTGGGTATAGTTATGAATTAAATTAAATGCATCAATGTTGTAAAAAAATATTATATTTGCAATAACTTAAACCCTTTTGTGTGGATTAATACTTAACATTAAAAAAATTTGAAGTAGGCATTTAGCTACTCCATTTTTAATTGGTTAATTGTTACTGGTTGATGATACATCATTCTTCCAGTTATGTTATTAAAAATTCTTTCTACTGTATTGCATCTGTTAAACCTGTAACAAAACTCATCAAGATA
>JACPOD010000053.1 GCA_016185185.1 Sphingobacteriales bacterium
ACTTTTTTGATTTTCTTTTAAGAGTGAAAGTCTCAGCTATTTGGATTTTGTTGTAATTTTTAAAACAAAAAATGGCAAGACATAAAGAGAGGGTAAAGATTCATCATGAACCCTCAACAATTGAAACTTTCCTTTGCATATCATCTATGCCCCAATGGGTCAAACTTCTTATAGATGCGGAACCAGACAAACCATACATTGAAATGCTCAAAGGACTTGCAGAAAGAGATTTTTATAACGATAGAAATGAAAGATTAACTATCAAGAAAATTGCTTCTGACTTAAAAATAGAAACTTCAAAAGTTACTAAGTGGCTTAATGCAGTCTATCAGGATATTTTTGACCTCAATGAAAATAAACCTGAGTTATTTAACCAAAATAGAATACCAGTAACACTTTACCTGCATCACTTTGATGACTCAGCTTCATTCAAAATTTCATTACCAGCTTTACCGAGAGAATACGAGATGTTCAGATTTTATTTTGCAAAAGCAAAAATGGGAACGGATTATTTCTGGGTACATCGTGTTGAACATAGTATTGAGGCTGATGCTTACGAAGTATGTATTTGGCTACGTGGCGGAATGACCAACAAATTCCGAGAGTTTTTATATGACAAAGCAATGTTTTATAACAGGATTGGTTTTATGGATGCAATGAATAAAACAGAATGGCAAATTGATGATGAATTAAGAAGTATTTACAAAGGATGAAACGTTTCCCTATGCGTTGGCAAAAAAGGTAATACAGCCTTGAGCCAAAAAGAAGCATAGCCGTGTGGCACACTTGTCCACACTGTAGCGTGGGTGGCGAGCCGCCATAAGGCACTGGAGAGAGGAACGAACGGAAGTGCCTGCGAGCACCCATGAGGGGGCAGCAGTAAAGTGGCAGCCCCTTTTCAGGCCGATGTAAAAGAAGCCGAGCCAAGGGGCTGCCAACGATGCTGCCTCCATAGGAAGCCGCCGGAGTAAATTTCCCGCAGGGTACGGAGGCGGCTGAACTATGCAAGTGAACCTTAGCGATGCTTTGCGAAATGAGGTACGAATGAGCAATTAGCAGTCGCAAGGTGAACGCAGCCGAAATGGGTACGCAAGGCGAGCCAAATTATGGGCAGCGGGTGGACTGAACGCTACTGAAGTGAATGAATGACGTAGTGAAGCGAAATGGAACCCGGTGAGTATTGTAGGGATGGCTTGCGGAAAGGCAGGTGCATTCCCTTAGTGCATAGCTTCTGTGATTTGGCAAGGGATGCCCGGCCATGTAGCAAATGATTTAGCTACGAACGAGGTGTAATGAAGCGGAACGAAGGAAGTAATGAACCAAGTGGCGTGAAGGACACAGTAGCTGCCGTGACGAATGCCGTATGAGCTGCAAGAAGTGTGACAAACTGCGTAGCGTAGCGAAGCACCCAAAGGGCAATGCAGGTGCAGCAATACCATAAAAGTTTATAAACAGATTTCATTGCTGCTGCTGCATTGGTTTGGCACATCTGCTTGCCGAAAAAAATGACTGTACCGGTTACAGAAGTATTCAATCTGAATCAGGCTGCTGAATATGTTAGCCTGTCCAAATCAGCTATCTACAAGAAAACTTCTGAAAGAAATATTCCACACTTCAAACAGGGTAAGCGGCTGTATTTTAAGCGTAGTGAATTAGATGAATGGTTGACTGAACTAAAAATCACTACACATGCTGAAATAGAAAAAGAAGCTGCTGATTATATTATCAGGAAAGGAAAATTCAGGAGATGAATTTATGAAGCTGTTGCCAGTTTTTTTCTGGTGTTCATCATTTTTGCATCTTTGAATTTGGGGCTTACAGGCACATGCAATTCATAGGGCCTGTTAAAAGCCTCCTGATTTAATTTGAACCTTTCAGAAAGAATACGGATAGTTTCTTTAGATAATCCTTTTTTGTAGTTGAGTATATCAGAAACCAATCCTTCGCTTACATTCAGAAGGTCAGCTACATCAACTGCTTTCATTTTATGGTCTTTCATCAGAGACTTTAATAATGGAATGGGTTCAAGAATTTCAAAATTGCTGTGCTCTTCATCATATTTTTCAATCAAGAAAGTAAGCAATTCCATTTCATCTTCTATTGCTTTGGTCTTCTTTTTTGCAGCAAAATCCAAATCATGCAGTATGCCACAATATTCGTTGTATTGCTTTTCAGATTTTATCACCTTATATTTTAATGTTTCCATAACCTGTATTTTAATAGTCAAAGACTGTATATTGCTTATTCTGTTTACAAAGTTTGTCGTATTCAGCATGAGTACCTATCCAGCATACATACAACCTAATGCTTGTGCTGCCAAAAGAATATTTACAAATCATCCTGTACCTGTTGCCTGCTATATCAAAAATCACTCTGTAAGAACTATTGCCTAAAAAATCAGCAGAGGGGAAAGTTTGAACTATATCTTCAGTAGTAACCCAGTCTGCTAATTTTGCTTTTGAAAGCCATTCTTCAAAAGATGCTTTACTACCGCTATTCCCAGCTATATAATCCCTGATAGTCTTTTCTTTTATTAAATGCACTTTCATATCATGATGTAAATATAGCAAAAGTTCACAAAAAGTGAAGTTTTTACCGGATTATTATAAAATATTTATGACCTGTTATATTGACCAAGGCCTGTATAGTCTTCCATTTGTCCTGATAACCAATGATTTTCCAATAAAAAACTAAATTTTAAATCCATATTTAGAAATAAAGTGAAAATTCATCAAGCAGTATTTTTTAGTTTGGGGTGTTAATTGTTCTTTGCCATTTACTATATCAAACATCATCCTGAAATGATGAGGCTTTAAACGTTTTTTCACTCTATCCCATTCAACCATTTTTTTTATAAGCTCCAAAGTTATATCAGGGTCTTTAGAATTATTCATTACAGTTATTTCAGGTAGTTCGTCAATTTCAAACAGAAGCTCCGGGGCATTGACAATTACTTTTTCAATTATGGATATTCCATTTGAAATTTCATTTGGTAAGATGTTTGAACCATTTCTAACTTTTAATGCCAGATTCCAGGCAATATTCTGTTGCATATCTGACAAGTTATTTGTTTCCCGGCCCCAGTCTTCAATTTTTTTCCAAACACTGGTTGGAATAGATTTTATTTTTCCAATTTCTTCCTGCCTTTTTTGTAACTCGGCTTCATCATCAGAAATCACTATCCTTTTAGGAGGATTTTTTTTATCAATTAAATCCTGAGCAATAGAAGATAAGTCAAATCCGAAATCATTTGATTTTATCAATAACCAGCAATCTTCTTTTTTTGCCCACTCTCCGTAGAGCCCTCCCGGGGCAGTCTTTTTAATGAATTTTTCAATTGTACTCATCATTTCGTAAAGAAGTTCTTTTAATGAACTGGATACATCCTGTGCCTTCCAGATTTTATACAGGTCTAACTGATTTTTGGTTAGATGGTTTAACAGGCTGATAGCAAAGGGTACTGTTATGTAACGCATGTCACCAATGGCATTGGGTTTTATACCATATGCTTTTTCAGCAGCCCGATACAATATTGCTTTGGCAATGGTATCCTCATAATATATATTGTTCAGTTTTTTCTCAAGATTATAATTTATAAACTGAACGTAGTTCTTCTGATTGCCTCGGACAACAAAATGAGGACCTACAAAAGTCTTTTTTCCTTCTGCTATTTCCTGATATGCGTTAATGTATTTTGCCAATTCTTCCTTGGTAAACATTTGATTTTTTGGATTTTTTAAATCAAATGCCTTCAACCTGGATTTCGGTAAACTCTCCTTTAACCTTGCTGTCTTGTACTGGCCTCTTGCCCTTTCATAGAACCATTTTGTTTGTATTGGCTGACTATCGGTTAATGGTGTAAAAATACTTCTTGACAGCTTTTCGAGTTCAATATGGTATGGCCTGTTGCGACTTAAATCCGAAACGGATACTTTGTTTTGAGTATTTGCATATTCAGAAATACGGGAAACTATTTCACTGAATTTTTCTTTATTCTTTACTACAGATAATTTTACCTGTACAAAAATGTTTGAGATGTCAGCTTTGTCTTTTTTAAGGGTATGATAAATTGAAGCAGTTGTTTGACCGCCATTCACAATCTGTAAGTCCTTAACCAAAGAAATATTTTTTGATACCAGCCACATATTTTCATGGCATCATCGTTGCGTCGCAATCCTTTTATCGGTTGTATATGAATTGAGCTCTATATAGAAGGCAAAATCAATGTTTGAAGATTGTATCTAAATGAAATTCCAAAAATTCGTTCTTTGGCAAATACTTCTTAGGAACTTGCATTCTTAAATTTTGTAAATGCGAAAAATATTTTTCAAAATAACTTTCTTTGTTTTTCTTTTTTAAAGCAGGAGAAACAACAACTTCAAATTTGTTATTGATTCCGATATACCCTTTATCAAATGCTTTGTCATATAAGGCAGATAAACAAATTCCATTTTCCGGGTTCAGCCTTTCACTTTTATTTTTTGACCATGGGATGATGTGGCTTGCAAAAAGCAAATCAGGAATATCTATTCCGCTTATGGCACATTTTCCAGAATAATTAGCCATTACTATTTGACGGAATACATTTTGATTTACTCTTGTTTTAACTTCCCTTATCTTGATTTCGCCTTTTAAGTTTTCTGTTCCTTCAAGGATATCTGAAAATTTTTGTTCGATAGTCTCATGTTCTTTTTCTGCTAAAATTCTTTCACTTTCAAAAATCAATTCTTCTTTATTATTGATAAACTCATTCCAAATTGGTTCAACCTGTTTTCTGCCTCCGGACATTCCTTTAACCCCTCTTTCTTGATGGTAAGGGTCAATATGTGCAAAGTTTGTTAATCGGATTGCAACCGAATCAGCAGTTCTTACAATAATATTTGCCAGGTGAATTATTTCAGGAGTGCGGCTGTGCATTTTACCAAAAGGCAATTTTAAGTATAAGTTGAAAGCAAGTATTAATTCTTCTTTTGTCCAGTTTCTGTTAGCCATTGCAGTCTTTCAAAATTTTGTTTATCAAATAATGTATTTTGATGTAACCATACGCCAAAAATCATCAATAGTAGTTTTAAATTAATAGTTAAGCATTAGGGCTAGTAAGATGATTTGCTTGTTTATTGAATAATTCTATACTTTCCTCAATATCTGTTATCCTGCTTCTGTACCAGTCATTTCTAAAATAAATTTTTCCATGCACTTTTTTCCCATCCTCGGTTCTGAAATTCATATTCGAAATTTCATTTGCTCTCTCTAAACTAAATAGCATAGGATGAACTGTGTTTTTTAGAATAATTCTTCCTTCTTTATCTGTACTTATAGTTAATGCTCCCACTTCAATTATGTAAGAGTATTTTTCAATAGTCGAAAACTGCAGCACTCCATTGAAAATAGATAATTTATTTTTCAAATCAACGAGTATATTATCCAATTTTACTTTTTTCATAAATTAAAAATTTTAAGGGTTAATTAAAAGTGCTCAATCGAGAACAGAAAGTATAAGAGTGCGACGCAACGATGCTCAATCAAGGCTCATATGCTGGCAACAAAATTATCCTTTCAATATCCATATGCAATATAAGGAATATCATTACTTATTCTTGCATCCAGCACTTTTGCATAATGTTGTGTAGTACGGATTGATTTATGACCTAACATCTTTGAAACACTTTCATTCGGCACATCATTTTGTAATGTAATATTCTTTTTTATTCCACATATTGCGGCAATTTCTTTTAAGTAACCATTCATCTTTTGATTTGAATTAACAGGCAGTAGCTTTTTTTCAGCACCACTTTTTGGATGATGCACATACTGTCTAAAATAGCCTGAATGATTTAATCCAGGGCATGGTTCCGGAACTTGATTTGAAGCCAGTACATAAAACTGAAATGCCTTTAGATGTGGATGAACTGGAGTTGCTTGCTTTCCTTCGGTTTGCTGACTATGAAAAAGTTGAAATTAAATACAAGGATGGCAAGATTGATTTGATAGAAGGAACTGAAAGGGAAATGACGCAGAAGGTACATGATGTGATTAACCAGAAGTGTTATGAGGAAATTAAAATCAGGAAACGTGATGATGGTGTAATCACCAGCGTAGTGAGAACAAGAAAGAAAAAGTTAGGAAATTAAAAAAGGGTGTTCCCCTTTTATTGCAGATAGCCAATACAACTGGTGTTCCCAGAGTTAAAGGCTCAGCATTTTTCAATGATAAATTTAGAAGTATGTAAAAAAATTTTACAAAAGAACGGAGCTACTTACACTGACGAACAGGTAAAGCAAATACGGCAGTTGCTTTACAAATTGGGTAACCTTGATTACCAGTTATTCTCAACGCTTAAAACAAAGAAAGATGGCAACTGCAATCATCTACACAAGAGTATCAACCGATGAACAGGCTGAGAAGGGTTATAGCCTTCGTGACCAAAAGCAACGGCTGGAAAGGCATTGCAATGCCAACGGCATTGAGGTAGTAAAGCATTTTGAAGATGACCACTCAGCCAAAACTTTTGACCGTCCAGAGTTTAAAAAACTTATTGAGTACATCAAGAAAAATAAAGGGTTGGTTAAAAAACTGCTGATAGTAAAGTGGGATAGATTTTCACGGAATTTGGAAGCCTCGCTGAACATGATAACTCAGTTAGTGAAACTCGGTATAAGCGTTGAAGCTATTGAGCAACCTTTGGATGAAAGTGTGCCGGAAAATCTTTTAATGAAAGCCTTTTACCTGGCTGCTCCGCAGGTGGAAAATGCCAGGCGTTCATTGAATACTACTAATGGTATGCGTAAGGCATTGAAGGAAGGCCGTTATGTAAGTACTGCTCCTTATGGCTTTAAGAATACAATAAAGGCTTTTAAAGATGAACCGGAAGAAATTGTTGAAGGTATTCACCAACCAATAGTGAGTGAAGAACTGTTTTATGATGTGCAGAATGTTTTGGATGGTAAAAAGAAAACCAAAACAAAATACTCACTGGTGAACGATGAATACCCAATGCGTGGGCATTTGATTTGCCCAAGATGCGGTAAAACTTTAACAGGTAGCTCCGCCCTGGGTAATGGTGGTAAATATTATTACTATCATTGTACAAAGGGATGTAAGGAAAGGCATAAAAGCGATGTGGCACACAACGCTTTTGAAATATGGCTGAATGATATTTCTATCAAGCCTGAGATAGCATCCCTGTATCTGGCTATCATGGAAGATGTTTTTAAAACAAATGAAGGCGAAAGGGATGCCGAAATAAAGAAACTTAACAAACAGATTGCAGAAAATGTAGAGATGATGGATAAAACAACTAAGAAGTTTGTCAATGATGATTTGGATAAGTATGATTACAAACGTATGAAGGAAAGCCTGTCAAGAGAGTGTACTGAATTAAGAAGACAGATTGCGGAATTGAAAGCCGCTGAAAGCGGATTTCAGGAATACTATCGCTATGGTCTATCGCTGCTTAGTAATATGGACCACTATTACCGGGCTGCAAACATAGAAAACCGGCAGAAAATGCTTGGTTTGATATTCCCTGAAAAACTGGTGTTTGATAAGAATACTTTTCAAACCATGAAGCCGAGTGAGTTACTTAACCTGCTTTGCAATAGTGGCAAGGGTTTCGGCGGGGGTAAAAAAGAAAAGAGCAGCGGTAATGCTGCTCAATCCTGTGTGGTGACCCCGTCAGGATTCAAACCTGAAACCTTTTGATCCGTAGTCAAATGCTCTATTCAGTTGAGCTACGGGGCCAACTCCGTAAAACGGGCTGCAAATATACGGCCCGGCTTCTAAAATCCGAAATCTAAATCAGGATTATACATTTTAATAATGCCATCTTACAAAAGCTTCCATAGCTGCATATTTCGTTAATCCAAGTTGTGCATAAACTTCAGCGGTGGCAGCGTTCCTGTCTTCGGCTCTTTGCCAGAATTCCCTGGCATCACTACCCTGGAAAGGAACCATATCTTTTTGGGACTGATGTATGAATATGCCAAAACGTTTCTTCATCACCTGGTCCGGACTCATCGGAATGGCCATTTCAATTTCTTCAATATTCCATTCCTGCCAGGCACCTTTGTATAACCAGAGCCAGCAATCTTTTACCCATTCTTCACCGGCTGCTTTAATTCTCTTCAGCGATTCCAATACAACATTGAAACACACAATATGTGTTCCATGCGGATCAGCAAAATCACCGGCACAATAAACCTGCTGTGGTTTTAATTGACGGAGTAATTCCATTGTTGCTATAACATCTTCTTCACC
The DNA here is from genome assembly GCA_016185185.1 of Sphingobacteriales bacterium. GTDB lineage: Bacteria > Bacteroidota > Bacteroidia > Chitinophagales > Chitinophagaceae > AWTP1-9. Next base: position 8,257 of record JACPOD010000053.1, read on the forward strand.
CATTGGTTTCTTTTCAATGGTTCCTGTTTCATAAAAAGGAAGATTTTGAAAATGCCAGTTGCCTTCTTTTAATCCAACGTAACGACAGGTAGCAGCTGCTTCACATCTCCTTATCAGGCCTTTAATAGAACGGATCTCAGGTGTATCCATCTGGTTCGATTTTTTAGCAGAAAGGAATTGTCTTGCTTCCTGTAATAAAGCCGCTGATTTTTTACTGTCAATACCAAACATATCCTCAAAGCCAACAGCAAAATCTAAAAACCTTGTAACAAATTCATCTGTTACTGCAATGTTGCCACTGGTTTGATAGGCTACATGAACATCATGTCCCTGGTCATGCAAACGAAGAAAAGTTCCACCCATGGAAATAATATCATCGTCAGGATGAGGGGAGAAGATAACCACTTTTTTTGGATGCGGTGCTGAACGTTCAGGATGATTAGGAATAACAGCACCAGGTTTGCCGCCGGGCCAGCCAGTAATGCTGTCACGAAGCATATAATAAACTTTCAGGTTTATTTCATAGGCATCTCCTTCCTCCACTAATAAATCTCCCAAGCCATATTCATTATAATCACTGTTGGTTAAACTTAAAATTGGTTTTTGCAGTTTGAGCGACATATTTACCACCGCTTTTTTAATCATCTTATCACCCCATTCACAATCGCCGGTAAGCCAGGGTGATTTTATTCTTGTCAATTCAGACGCCGCCATTTCATCAACTACAAAAGTTACATCATCGTGATTTTGTAATAAAGAAGCAGGTACCCTGTCTGTAATATCGCCTTCTGCTGATTTTTGAATGACCGGTGCTTTGGCAGGGCCCCATGCCATCAATAAAATTTTCTTTGCTTTTAAAATGGTGCTGATCCCCATTGTTACTGCCAATCGGGGCACTTCGGATATATTGGCAAACTCATATGAATTGGCTAATCGGGTAGAATTATCAAGAGTAATTAATCTTGTTTTAGAATAAAGGGATGAACCGGGCTCGTTAAAACCGATATGTCCATTATTACCAATACCGAGTATTTGCAAATCAATTCCACCGGCTGCTTCAATTTGCTTTTCATATTCAACTGCATACTGTTTAATTTTTTCCCGTGAAATTTCTCCATTGGGAATATGGCAATTGGTCTGATCAATGTCCACCTTATCGAACAAATGTGTTTTCATAAAGCGGTTATAACTCTGCAGGGCATCTTTTTCTATCGGGTAATATTCATCCAGATTAAACGTAACAACATTTTTAAAACTTAATCCTTCTTCCTTATGCAGCCGTACCAGTTCTGCATAAACTGATTTTGGTGAAGAACCTGTGGCTAAACCTAATACACATTTTTCTCCTTTGGCCGCTTTGTCTTTAAGGAGTGCTGCAATTTGCTGTGCAATAAAAACAGAACCAGTCTTAATTGAATCAAAAATCTTAACAGGAATTTTTTCAAACGAATCTGACATATTCATATAGAAGCAGTTTACTTGAGTTGGAGTCGCAAATTTATTATTTATTAAACTATTACCTGTTAGTTCACTTCTATTTCATCCAAAAATAACCAGGGGCTATGACCACCGCCGGGATTACCCGCAGGAATGGTTCCAAAGTTTTTGATAAGCACTTTTATAAATCTTGTTTGCAAAGCTGTAAAACTTACACCCACCTTACGAAGCGGATATACTTCTATGAACATATCAGATTTGCCGGCTGACTGAAAATTTATTCCATCATCCGATACCAGTACTTCAATGGATTTTGGGCGATAGATCCAGCTCCCATTTTCTTCAAATGTATGGGCTATTACTTCTTTTATTTCTGTCGACTTGCCAAGATCAATCACTGCCTCGCAATCTGTTCCTTCAAAACCTAAAAACTCTTTTGACCGGGCTAAACCTTTTTCATTTTGCACACCATTCACTAAAGTAAATGCTCCATCGCCTGCATATTTAGTAGAGGGCTGATTGATAAGTGTTATTTTTTTACCGGTTGCTTTATTCAAATGAAAGGACTGTGTGATGTTACTGACAAGTTTCCCGTTTTTTACAGCATTGGCATAATAGGTTTGTGTAGTTGTAATCTTAACAGGTGTCATATACTTTATACCAGTTGATTTTTTACTGGTAAAATAATTGATTTGATTCACGGGGCTTTTAGTTTCCAGTTTCCATAGCAAACCGTTATTATCGGTGGCAGGTAATACAGTTGCTATTAAATCAAAATAAGCTTTTCAAAATATACAGGATTGCCCGGTGACATGATCACATCATGATTTTGCCTGGCAGCCGCAATGCCACCTTCTTCACCACGCCAGCTCATTACAGTGGCGTTGGGCGCTAAACCGCCTTCCAGTATCTCATCCCAGCCAATGATCTTTTTTCCTTTGCTGTTGATGTATTTTTCAATACGCTGAATAAAATAACTCTGCAGTTCGTGTGCATCTTTCAACCCTTTTTTCTGCATGCGTTTTAAACATTGTGGACAACGGTTCCAATTATCTTTAGGGCATTCATCACCACCAATATGTATATAGGTTGAAGGAAATAATGCTATTACTTCGTCCAGTACATCCTGTAAAAAATCAAAAGTGGAATCTTTACCGGCACAAAACACATCTTTAAAAACTCCCCATGTTTGCTGAACCTGTTTGCCAGTTGTATCGCCACTCCAGGTACAGGCTTTGGGAAAATAATTTATAGTTGACTCTTCGGGAAAACAACTTAAATAAGGATAGGCAGCAATGGCGGCACTGCTATGACCCGGTAATTCAATTTCAGGAATGATGGTGATGTAACGGTCAGTTGCATACTTCACTACTTCTTTAATTTCTTCCTGTGTATAATAGCCACCGTGTTTGGTATTATCATTTCCTTTGCCCGGATAGCGTCCGATGATAGTGCCATTTCTCCAGGCACCCACTTCCGTAAGTTTTGGGTATTTTTTTATTTCTATCCGCCAGCCCTGGTCTTCTGTTAAATGCCAGTGAAAGGTGTTAAGCTTATTGAGTGCAATAAAATCAATATATCTTTTTACAAAATTAACCGGCATAAAATGTCTTCCCGCATCGAGGTGCAAACCACGGTAATTAAATCGTGGACGATCATTGATGGTACAGCAGGGTACATCCAGTGCTTTTTTCTTTTGTAAGGGTAATAATTGAATCAGTGATTGAATAGCATAAAAAGACCCTGCATAAGTATCGCCTGATATTATAATATTTTTTGGCGTTACCGTCATATTGTAACCGTCTTTATCCGGTGCTTTTATAAATACTTTTATTCCAAGCTGAATAAAATTGGTTTTAGCCTGTACTGCCGTTTTTAGTGTAAAGCCATAGAAGGATTTAAGGTAGTTGTTTAAAAAATCAGCAGATGGTTTTAGCCCTTCATCACTAATCAGAATGACTGTAGAAGGATTAATGACAAACTTACCTTTTTGAACAGTTGCCTCTGATGGTTGCGGTATGATGGGTAATTGTTGCCCCTTTGCAAAAATGCTGAGCAGGAAAAAAGAAAGCAGGAAGGTTTTTTTCAGTTGATTCATATCGTAATAAATAAATAGTTTTAAGTTTTATACAATTATAATTGTTCCATTAAAGTTTTTATACTCATAAATAACATCACTAATACTACCATCCATCCCGTGATGGATAACCACAACGGATGGTTATAATCTGCAAACAATCTTTTTTTATTAACAGCCCATAACATAAGCCCAAGAGATACGGGTAAAATAAACCCGTTGATCGTACCGGCCCATAGCAGAATTACAATGGGTTTGCCCCATTGTATAAATATGATAGCGGATATCAGAATAAATAATACAATATGCCAATTACTTTTTTTCTCCAGTGACGGATGTAATGTTTTAAAAAACGAAATAGAAGTATATGCTGATCCCACCACAGAAGTAATAGAGGCAGCCCACATAACAATACCAAAAATTTTATAACCTGCTTTGCCGGCTGCATATTCATATACAGAAGCCGCGGGGTTATCTGCACTTAGCTGGTATCCTTTAATAACTACACCCAGAGCGGCTAAAAATAAAAGGACACGCATTAACGAGGCAAGCAGGATAGCAGTAACAGAACTCCTGGATACAAGGGGCAATGTTTCTTTCCCTTTTACACCTGCATCCAATAAACGGTGGGCACCGGCGAAAGTTATATAGCCGCCAACTGTACCACCCACCAAAGTAATAACGGCAATCCAGCTAAATTTGGAAGGAGCCACTGCATTTATCAGTACTTCTTTCATAGGCGGCTCCGTAATAATAGCAATGTAAAGCGTTAAGCCAATCATTAATACCCCTAATATTTTTACAAACCAATCCATAATGGTTCCTGCTTCTTTTAAGGTAAAAACAATGATGGCAATAAACGCACTGATGGCCGCACCTTTTTCAACAGAAATACCAAATAATACATTAAAACCCAGTCCTGCCCCGGATATATTACCAATGTTAAAGGCTAAACCACCCAATACAATTAAAACAGTTAGCAGGTGACCAGATCCCGGTAATAATTCATTGGCAAGTACCGGTGCTCTTTTTCCACTTACGGTAATGATGCGCCAGATATTAAGCTGGGCAAATACATCCAGTATCACCGATAATAATATGGCGGCGCCGCAACTGGCCAGTAATCTGCTGGTGAAGACAGTAGTTTGTGTAAGAAAACCCGGACCAATAGCAGAGGTAGCCATTAAAAAAGCTGCTCCCAATAAAACCTGCCGTTTAAATTTTTTCGTCAATATCTATGTGTTGAATGATTGAATCGTTATTCCTTCACTAATTAATGCAGCATGTAAAGCTTCTGCAAACTGAATGGCATGTTTACCATCACCATGAATACAAATTGTACCTGCATCTATTGCAATAATTTCATGGTTAATAGTTTTTACTGTTTTGTTTTTTACCAATAAAAGCACCTGTTCAATAGCTTTAGCTTCTTCTTCAATTAAAGCATTGGGTAATGTTCTTGGAGTTAAACTTCCATCAGGTTGATAGGTTCTGTCAGCAAATGCTTCACCAATAAATGGTAGTCCGTATATTTCTGCTGCTGCTGCTACCTGGCTGCCGGGTAGTCCAAACAATAATAAACCAGGATCAAATTCTTTAACTGCTTTTGCAATGGCGTTTGCAATATCAGGATCTTTAGCTGCCATATTATACAAAGCACCATGTGGTTTTACGTGTTGTAACTTTTTATCAAAAGAGTGTACAATAGTGGCTAATTTTTCTATCTGTGCCAGCACCAGCGCATATATTTCATCGGCAGGCAAATGCATATTGGTTCTTCCAAAATTTTCTTTATCGGGATAGGAGGGATGTGCACCCATGGCAACATGATAGCGGGTGCAAAGCGCAACGGTTTGTTTCATAGTAAACGCATCACCCGCATGATAACCGCAGGCAATATTGGCAGAACTGATAAAGGGCATGATCGCTTCATCAGTATCCATTCCTTCACCAAGGTCGCAGTTGAAATCAATAAATGGCATTAAGAAAATATTTGGCGGATTTTGTCCTGTATTTGCTGCAATCGTTGTTCCTGTTCCAAATATAATTGTTCTGCTTGCTCCGGAGAAATCAAAGTGAAAGAAATTTCATCTCCCGGTTTTAATTGGGCACATATGCAATGATCGGCTTCTATAATTTGTGCCATGCGGGGATAACCACCTGCTGTCTGGCAATCGGCCATTAAAGCAATTAACTGGCCATCGGGTAATAATTGTATGGTTCCTTTTGTTACTGCCGATGAGATCATTTCTTTTGGTTCGCTAAGCTGTAAGGGATCACTGTTTAACCGGTAACCCATGCGGTTATAATCATTGGTGAGTTTAAATTTTTGCCTGAGCAGGTCCTCTTGAGAAACATTTGTAAGGAGTGAATATTCCGGACCTTTAATGAGGCGGATATTTTTGGAAAATATTTTTGGCGACAATGTTTTATCGAGGTTAAAATAAAAATTCTTTTGCAGTAACTGCTGTATGTTTTCGGAGAGTTGTGATGGCTCCTGTAATAATTCAAGTGTATCTTCTTTTTTTAAGTTTCTTCCTTTATATCCCCCACATCCGGAAAGCAAATGTGTACTGTAACTGGTTAAAAATTTTTCTGCTTTAAATCCTCCGGCAATAGCCATATATAAACGGAAACCTTCTGCCGGTTTTTTTATTTCAATTACCTGTCCTTTTTTAAGGATCAGCGGTTCAAATAATGGAAGTTCTTTTCCTTCGCTTTCAGGAAGGATACCTCCGGCACAAAAACTTACTAATACATCTTCTTCCACTAAAAATTTATGCGGCGATTGTACCATCTCCAGTACCGGTAAATTCATTTCGTTACCCACCAGTATATTGGCCAGCCTGCTGGAGAAAGTTGACATGGCGCCACCCACACTAATGCCATAGGAACGGTAACCGATCCTTCCCTGGTCCTGTATCGTTGTTTGTATGCCTGGTTGAATTACTTTGATCATGATTGTGCTAATACTGTGAACTGCTTTTTATCAATAGCAATAAATTTTACACGGTCACCGGTATGCAACAGGAATGGATTTTCTTTTTCTTTCTCAAAAAGTTTTATAGCTGTTCTTCCAATGATGTTCCATCCACCGGGACTTTCTAACGGGTAAATACCTGTTTGATTTCCTGCAATGGCTACTGAACCTGCGGAGACTTTTATCCTTGGTTGCGATCTTCTTGGTGTTACTAAACTATCAGGTAAAATGCCGAGATAAGGAAAGCCGGGAGAAAAGCCCATCATATACACATGATAGGTGTTAGCGGTATGTTGCTGTATGATGTTTTCTTTGGTGGTATGATGAAGATCTGCAACGGCTGCCAGGTCAATGCCATATTCCTCCTCATAACAAACCGGTATTTCAACAAGTCTTTGTTGTACGGATGAAAAGCCTTGCGGTTGCCAGTTATTTAATTGAGCCTGTAAATAATTCTTCATCCAGATGCTGATGCCCTTACTGCTCTCCGGTATTTTATGAAGTACTTCAACCGGATCATAATAAACAGTTATACTGCAGTAGGCAGGTACGGCTTCTGTAAAACCAGGAATATATAGTTGTTGAATAAATTGCTGCAGCGATACTACTTTATAATGGGTTTCTTCACTGATCGTATTGCCCAGTTCCACCGTGATGGCTTTTTCACTTAAAGAAAAGATGTGCACTGAGGTATTCATTCGTACTGCGGCAAGCGAATGCTACTATTTTAATTTCCTTTTTTATCTTTCTTTTCAAATAAACGCTGGAAGAATCCTTTTTTCTTTTTATGAACAACGGTATCAGCAGGAACAACAGGAGGAGTTTTTTCCGTACTTGTTTTTTCCTTATTATCCTTTTTGGCTTCGTTCACTATATTTTTTTCTTCATCCGTTAATTGTGATTCCGGGCCAATATTGGTGGCGGGTGCTGTATTTAAAAAATCATTCTCTGTACCATTACCTATATATTCACCTTCTGCATCGGGAACATTAATGATGCTTGGGTCAGAATAATCTAACGTTGCCGGATAATCTGCTGCTGCCGGTTTTACAAATTTTGCTTCGGGATCAATACCCAGTGTTTTATCGTTATAAACTTTATCAAAAAAATAAGCCCATTCCGGCATGGCTATTCGTGCACCATCGCCCTGCATTTTTAAAAAGGGGTCATCACAACCTACCCATGAGCCGGCCAGTAACTGTGGCGTATATCCCATAAACCAGCAATCCTGGTTATCATTGGTGGTTCCTGTTTTACATCCTAATTCAACCGTACGGCCCAATAAACCGGGTAATCGTCTGGCGGTACCAATTTGTGTAGCACCACCCATCATCTTCACCATGGTATAAGCACTTACTTCACTGATCACCTGTTTGCGTTCTGGAGCAAAAGCTGCCAGTACATTGCCATTGCGGTCTTCTATACGGGTAATGTAATAAGGTTTGGTATTAAAACTTCCACCCGGGAACATGGTGTACACCTGCATCATTTCAAATAAAGAAACATCACCGGCACCCAGGGCAATAGACGGATAGGGCGGTATCTCCGAAGTAATTCCACATTTCTTTGCAAACTCAATAGTAGCATTTACGCCAAACTGGTTCATTAAATAGGCTGCACCGGGGTTTAATGATTTGGCCAGGCATACATACATCGGCCCGCCACCACCGGTAATCATTTTACCTCCTAAGTCAATGGGGCCAGAAGGCAATACCTGGTCCGGTGTATAACCATTTTCAACCGCCAGTGTATAGAGTATGGGTTTGAAAGTAGAACCAACCTGGCGTTTTATTTTAACATTGGCATGATCTAATTTGTATGTTTTAAAATTAATACCACCTACCCATGCCTTTACTTCACCGGTGATGGGATCCATGGCCATAAAAGAAGACTGTATCATGGAACGATGGTATTTAATGGAATCCATGGGAGACATGATGGTATCTTTTTCCCGTTTGGCATTCCATGCAAATACTTTCATCTTAACAGGTGTTTTAAAATTATTTTTTATCTCCTCTTCACTCAACCCGTCTTCTTTAAGATGATCGTAACGGTCACTTTCTTTCATCGCTCTTTCTAAAATACTTTCTCTTCCTTTCCAGGCCGTTCCATTTTTTATATCCGCTCTTTGCGAATAAGATTGTTGTAAGGCACTTACTTGCCGGGCTACAGCTTCTTCTGCATACATCTGCATACGTGGATTGATAGTGGTATAGATCTTTAATCCATCCATGTATAAATTATACGGTTTATCATTCCGCTTTTTATTGGCAGCACACCATTTCTTCATTTCATCCCGCAGTACATCACGGAAATAAGGAGCCAGCCCGGTATTCTCATCCAGCTTACGGTAATTCAGTACAATAGGTTTTGCTTTTAAGCGATCTGCTTCCGGTGACGTTATTTTATTGGCTTTTACCATTTGATCCAAAACAGTATTACGGCGGTTAAAAGCTCTTTCAGGATTGCGCAACGGATTGTATAACGTATTTCCTTTAAGCATGCCCACTAATACAGCAGCTTCCTCTACAGCTAAACGATCCGGTTCTTTTTGAAAATAAGTTTTAGAGGCATTTCGTATGCCATATATTTCATTACCGTAAGGAACCGTATTGAGATAAAGTGCCAGTATTTCTTCTTTGGTAAAATTTCTTTCCAGTTTAATAGCAACGATCCACTCTTTTAATTTTTCAATCACTCTTTTTACAATATTACCATGCCCCTGGCCTAATAAATTTTTGGCTAACTGTTGTGTAATGGTACTACCACCGCCATCACTTCCCAAACGCACCACTGCCCGTAAAATGCTTTTGGCATCAATACCACTATGTTCGTAAAAGCGTTCATCTTCCGTTGCAATCAGGGCATTGATCACATTGGAAGAGATGTCTTTATAATCTACATTGGAGCGGTCCTGTAAATAGTATTTACCCATCACGGTACCATCGGAGGCGATAACCTCACTGGCAAGCGAAGCCGAAGGATTTTCCAGTTCTTCCAGGGAAGGAAGTTTACCAAATAAACCCCAGTTGGCCAGGAGTATGATGGTAATAAATATACCCCAGCCAATAAAGAAGAGGCGCCACACGTAACGAACGGATGTTTTCATATTCAATTGATACTTCGTTTAGTCAACAGTTTTATACAACAGTAAGGATGCGTTTCAAAGCTATGAAAAAACAACATGCAGGGCGGAACAGATTCCGTTAAAATTTACCGGGCAAATATTGCTCCAGGAAACGGCGGTATTCAGCAGTATTTTTCCTTGTCTTTAGCAGTTCAAGGTTTTCGGGGGTAATAATGATATAACTATACTTACCACCTTTTAACCAGGGCACAATTTGTTTGGTGTGGTCTCTTAATTCCAGCGCATAGTCGGTTGCTTTTAAAGCATCGGCAAACTGGCTGAATATATTGATGGAAGTAGTATCGTCAACTTTTATACCGCTAATCTGTATATCCTCACTGTTATGATAAGAACTATTATACCGCTTAAATGCATTACGGCTTTCGTTTACATAAATCCCATCTACATTTTCCAGTATCATGATCACCAGGTGGGGGAGTTGTGGATTGAAGGTATATGCTTTAATAAGCTCAGCAGGTTTGCTGGCCACACTGTCTTTCTTTGCTTCTACTTTTACTGGTTTGGATACAATCGGTTTTTCGTTTTGTACAGGCTTTGGTAAAGCAGGTTTTGCATCCACTGATTTTTGTTCTTTGGAAGTAGTAAGGTTTCTTACATCTTCCGGAACAATGATGACTTCTTCCTGTTGACGGGTTACCTGCAGGTTGGTTAAATAATTTTCTATCTCCGCTCTTTTTGCCAGCACTTCTTTCATGTTCTGTGCTTTTTCAAAAAGGGGAGAAGTGGGATATAATAAGGTGAGTTTATTTAAAACATCTGTGGCCACACTATCTTCTTTTTGTTTGATATGATAAAGTGCCTCGATGTACAATAACTGCGGGGTCCAGTAATTTTCTCCAAATACTGAATCTGCTTTTTTCTTTTCAGCAAAAGCTTTGGTGAAGTTGCCCGATAACATCAGGTCGTAAATATTTTCATAGGTGGCAGTAGCAGCTGGTTTACTGGCTGTTTTTCCTGATTCATATGTTTTTAGCAAACTACTGAACTTACTGGTGGAATGATCTTTATTCAATAAAGATTTATAATAATCACTTTTGGTTTGATTACCTGCTTTTAAATAACAGTAATAAAGATTGAATAGTGTTTCGTCCGTTTGTTTGTCTTCCGGGAAACGCTGGTACAATTTTTCATAGGTTTCTGCTGCAGCACCATAATCTTCCAGTGCATTTTTATACAAACCTGCCAGTACAAATAGTGAAGCAGCGATTGTATCGTTAGATGCTTTTAATTGTTCAGGTGTAAAGGGGATAGTGGCTTTTAATCCATCAACCGTCAACTCACCGGTATATTTTTCTGTTGAATCTACGGCGTTGTCCGTAGTGGTATTGTTGTTACCGGCAAAACTGCTGTTCACCGCACTCATCCTTCTCCAGTTATCTACATTGGTGCGTTTGCCCCATTTTGCTTTAAACTCCGTAAAGCCTCTTGATTTAACTGCCGTATTATAAAAATACCATTCTGCTCTTTCATTGGGATTGGTGGAGATATTACCCGAAAAAAGATTGCTGCCAATAAAGGCTCCTTTTACGGCCGGGTTATTAGTAAAAGGTTCATATTCTTTTAAGCCCTGTTCTTTTCTTAGTTTTTTAACCAGTTTCTTTAAATAGGCTTCCAGTTCTGCTTCCGGCATTTTTGCTAATTTTTGCAGACTGTCTTCCTTATCTATCATCCCGGTTCTTTTGGCAACCTGGTGCAAAATGAGTTTGCGTTTTTCCAGTTCGGCCTGTATATCCTGTATGCTTTCATCAGCTAACTGCACACTATCAATATAGGAAGCTGCTTTACGATAATTTTTTTGCTGAAAGGCGATATCCGATAACTGGATATAAGATTTATTATAATATTCAAAATTGGGCGGTGCTGTTTTGCTGATGGATTTCAAATAAGTAGCCGTAGCAGCAGAGGTATCTTTTAACTGCATTTGTAATTTGGCCGCAGAATAATATAAAAGATCCCTGTAGGCATCATATTTATCCCGGTGCGCCATTTTAAGCAGGTCATCAATTGTGTTTTTAATATCTTTTTCATCCGAACCCCGCAGCAATTGTGCTTCATTCAAATCGGCGTGGATGGCCATTAATAAATTGGTGGTATGATTGCTGGCCTTATTAAAATAAGAGGAAGCTTTTTTGGGGTTATTGGATTTAGCAAACAACTGTGCCAGTAAATATTCTCTCCGGGCAAGGTTCTGCCGGTTGGTGGCATTATCCAGTGCTTTTTCAAAATATACAGCCGCACTGTCCCAGTGCTCTTGTTTGTAAAAGATATAGGCATACAGTTCGTTGTAAAAAGGGAGTAAGCGTCCGGGGAATTCTTTATCAGTTTTTAAAAGATCCAGCAGGGCAGAAGCTTCCACCAGTTGATCCATTTCTATAAAATTCCTGGTTTGCCATAAAAGGGCATCATTGCGGCTGGGTGGTTTTGAAAAAGCCTTACGGATGATGCCACCTTTTTCCCTGGTTACTATACTAATAGAGCCAGTACCTCCATTATTATTAGAGCCAATATAAACCTTATCGGTTTCCTTACGGCTGGGGTGAAAATTGTAGTTGATAAACTGGAAAGTCATCTGAGCCGAGTCAAAATCCTTGCGGAGTAAATAAGCTTTCCCAATGAGCAGGTATAAATTATCCACCCAGCTGTTTCTAAGGTCGTGCAGCAGGATGCCTGCAGTACATTTTAAAAGGATGGAGTCTAATTCTGTTTTATCGTTGGATGTATTCTCCAGCGAATAGCCGTAAAAGGACAGCAGTTTTGTAAAATCATCCCGCTGCGATTCGGTAGCCCTTTCAATAATAGCATCATACTTATTCTGGGCATTAAAGTAAAAATTATAATGGGTGCCCGTATTCTGCATCAGTTTACGCAGGGGATTAAACTTTTTCTCACCCGTTTTTTCCGACTTTAATATTTTGGATTCAAACAGTTTTGGTTTCTTTACCTCAATAGGAACGCCTTCCTGGGCAAGGGCATTAAAATATGATCCTGACAGAGTAATAAGCAGTGAGCTGACGATAATGTTCCGTATGGTTATGGGCATGCCTGAAAAATCTTCCTTAATAACTGAATTTCAACAAAAATATTTTAAAAATACGGGTATTTTTATACAGCTTTCCACCCTGCATTTACAAAAAGGTTAATTTTATTGTGAAATTGCATGCTGGGACTATTTTAAATGTTGAATGCTATGGCTATTTTAAATGTTGAATGCTATGGCTATTTTAAATGTTGAATTTTAAATGTTGAATGAATAATAATACAGGGTTATTTTGAATACTGAATGATGAATGAAAAATGCAACGAACCTGTAACCCTGAGCAAAGTAAAAGGCAGCAACCAAAAACTTAAAACCTATAACTCTATAAATGGCTTTATTAGACCCGGTATCTACATGGAAAAGGTTACGTAACCGCTACCGACTGGTGGTGATGAACGATGATACCTATGAGGAGGTGGTAACATTTAAGTTATCAAGGTTAAGCGTTTATTTAGCTTTTTGCACAATTTTTGTTTTACTGGTAGGGCTTACGGTAGCCCTCATTGTATTTACCGACCTTAAATACTATATGCCCGGCTATGGTACCCAAACACAAAAAAAGGAAATGCAGCAACTGAAGATACGGGTAGATTCGCTGGAACTATCAGTAAAGCAAAAGGATCAGTTCATGAAGAATTTAAAAACCATTTTATCGGGTGATGTAAAGGCACAATTAGATACCACGCAATTAAAAGTGCCCGAAGTAGAAAAGATCAACGAATAATTAAAACAACCAATATGTTTTCAAGTAAATCAAAAGAAATACCTATGGAGCAAACAACAACAAAAACCAATGGCAGCAGCAGTGCCAGTATTATTGCCTCCGGCACGGAGATCAGTGGCGATATTATATGTGATGGTGATATCCGCATTGATGGGGTGCTCAACGGAAATGTAAACTCAGCCGCTAAAGTAATTCTGGGGCCCGATGGAACAGTGAAAGGAGATATTGAAGCCAAACAGGCCGATATTATGGGCAAAGTAAGAGGCAAGATCATCGTAACCGATATACTCAACTTAAAAGGCAAAGCCCAGGTGGATGGTGATATTTATACCGGGCAGTTACAGGTAGAACCCAGTGCTTCGTTTAACGGAAGCTGTCATATGGGAGCTGCTGCCGTACCGCCGGGCAAAAACAATTTTATGAAAACGGGACTTACCAAACCAGCAGAAATAACCAAAGAACCGGACAATGTCATTGCCTGATAAAAAAGTAAGCGACAATGAAAACAATTCCCGTTTCTTAATGAAGTATGCTGCCCTTGGTACGCAGCTATTAATATCCTTAGGGCTGGCAGTATTTGCCGGGTTGAAAGCCGATAAGTGGTTTAAATTTTCTTTTCCTTTGCTGGGATGGTTGTTGCCGTTAGTTGTATTACTGGTCATATTGTATAAAATTGTAAAAGATACCGCCCCCAAAAAATAAATGTATGCCCACACGTTCCTTGCTTATTGCCTTTGGCCTTATTACCCTTTTTATTTTTTTATTCCGCACACCGCTTACGGAAAGAGGTTTAGATACCATGGTATTGTATGCCGGTAACTTCATCATGTTTGTGGTTACGCTGGTGAGTGCCTGGTTTCATTATAAAGGGGCAGCTTCTAAAAACCCTAATGCTTTTGTACGCAGTGTGTATGGCGGTAATATGATAAAACTGTTTAGTGTAATGATCGCCGTTATGGTATATGTGTTAACGATACATTCCGTCAGTAAATTTTCTATTATAGCCTGCTTGCTTTTTTATGTTATTTACACCGTAATAGAAGTAAGGGCTGCCATGAAAACCATAAAAGGATCGGGTAAGTGAAAAAAGAAGCACCGCTATTAGCCTTGCAGCAATTTCTTCCGCCGGGTGCTTATGAACCCGTAGCACAATATCTTGTACAGTACAAAGTACATTTAACCATCACAAGAGAAAGAGAAACCTTACTCGGAGATTACCGTAATGCCGTGGATGGAAAAAATCACCGTATCAGTGTAAACAGTAATTTAAATCCTTATGCATTTTTAATAACCTTATTACACGAACTGGCCCACTTACTAACCTTTGATAATTTTGGCTACCGGGTAGCTGCACATGGTAAGGAGTGGAAGAATGAATACGGCAAAATACTGGCACAGTTTCTTTTGCATAAATTATTTCCTGCCGATATTGAAAAAGCATTGCTGCGATCACTGCAAAATCCTGCTGCTACTACCTGTGGCGAAGAACATCTTACCCGTGTATTACGTAAATACGATGTGCATAAAAAGAAAGAAGGGGTGCTGATGGTGGAAGAACTGGGCGAAGGACAATTCTTTAAAACAAAAGACGGCAGAATATTTAAACGGGTGCAAAAACTCCGCAAACGCTATAAATGCATTGAGGTTAAAACGAGCACCGTATACCTGTTTAATGCGCTTTACGAAGTACAGCCGGTTAATTTTATCGGCCCGTTTTCCTGATTATATTTTTCACCCTCACTTTAATTCAGTAACTTATATAGTTACGGTGCAAAAAAACAACCTGCATTCTCCATTTTGGCACAGTTTTTTTAAGAGTATGGTCGGTTATAGATAACACGATCTGATTTTTAACGTAAACAATCACAGTATGAGAAAACTCTTTTTGTTCGCAACCTTTGTTGCTATACTTAGTTCCTGTAAAAACAATACAGGAAAAGATGATAAGGTAAATTTATTATTACCCGACAGTGCGAATAATGCCAATTATTTTAATGATACCTCCGCTGCTGCTAAAGCAAAACAACATTCAGCTGCAGGTAAAGAGGCAAGAGCCGGTAGCGTAAATGCAGGCACTGCTTCCACCAGCAATCCATCTTCCGGTACTACAGGAGATAATGGCAGCAGCACTACAGCTACACCGGCCAGGAAGGGCATGAGCAGCGCTGCCAAAGGAGCCATCATCGGTGGTGCTTCCGGAGCAGTAGCCGGTGCCGTTATTGACAAGAAACATGGCAGGGGTGCCGCCATTGGTGCCGCAGTAGGTGCCGGTGTGGGATATATCATTGGCAGAAACAAGGAC
The DNA here is from genome assembly GCA_016185185.1 of Sphingobacteriales bacterium. Taxonomy (GTDB): domain Bacteria; phylum Bacteroidota; class Bacteroidia; order Chitinophagales; family Chitinophagaceae; genus AWTP1-9. Next base: position 23,962 of record JACPOD010000053.1, read on the forward strand.
AAGAAATCCGGGAGGGTAAAAAAACGCAAACGAAAGACAACCTGATTTGTTTAATCCAATATACATAAGATGCCGGCAACTGCCGGCATTCTTTTTTGCAATTTGACGCTTTAGTGCAACCCCTTTATTTTTGCATCCTAAATATATTGCACATGAAAAAGATCAGCCTTGCTCTGTCCTTAATCGTATTCACGTTACTTTCCACCTCTGTATCTGCACAAACGGACCAGGGCGACTGGATGGTAGGTGGACAGCTATCCTTTAATACTACTTCTGGCAACAGTTCGTTTACCCTTGCCCCCAATGCAGGTTATTTCTTTGGAAAGAATTTTGCAGCCGGCTCTGAAGTAACGCTTGCCTTTAGCAAATTCGGTGATGCAAAATCTTCGGCCATAGGTGTTGGCCCTTTTGCCCGTTATTATTTTGAATTAAAAGAACCCAATTTTAAACCATTGGTACATGCTTCTTTTGGTGTGGCCAGTGTAACCAATAAATTCCTGGGTGAAAAAACAACCAATACCGCCCGCAATTTCTTTATCGGTGCCGGTGGCGCTTATTTCATCAACAGCAATGTGGCACTGGAAGGGGTAATGGGTTATAACAATTCCAAAGTAGAAAGTTCCCCTTCCGAAGGCGGGTTTCTCTTCCGCATCGGTTTCCAGATCCATTTATTAGGTCACGAAGTGAAGAAGAAGTGATGTATTATTTTGAATGATGAATTTTGAATGTTGAATGAGGGACTGGTTGCTCGTTACTGGTTATTAGTTGGTATAAACTGGTTAATTTATAATGATTCATTTTATTATATGCAGGGGTGCTAAATCACCCCTCTTTTTATTTCATGTATTAAAAGCAACTGGTTCATACATTTTCCATGGAGGGGCTTCTTCTTCTCTTGATCCCCGATTGAGGAGATATCTTCTTCTTTATCCCCATTGAGGGGGGGCTAAGGGGGGTAAAACCGCAATGCCATTCAAAGCAAAACACAAGAAGTAAAAAAACAAAAAACAAAAAACAAAAAACAAAAAACAAAATTCAAAACCCAGAACTCAGAACCCAGAACTCAAAACTCAAAACTCAAAACTCAAAACTCAAAACTCAAAACAAACTAAACCCCATGCCTAACCGAACCTCATTCCTTCAAAAAAATATCCCCCTGTAAAGAGCCCGGCCCGGAGAATCGGGAAGCACTTAGGGGGATGTAAACCTTATCTTAAATCGGGGTTAGCCATTTTGTTTTTTCTTTACCATATTGCCATTGAGGTCGGTCATAATATCCGGCACATAATACAGGATGATGCTGTCCAGGATTTTTGAATACGTTACTTTTCGTTGAGATCGTTTGTTCTTTAATGTGTTGGCACTGATGCCAAGGAAGGTGATCAGCTGGGTTTCTGTTATCCAGTCTTTAAAAATTTCGGGGAGGGTACGGGTTTCCAGTAGTTGTAATAATTCTGCTAAGGTTAGTTTGTCATTCATGTGGTATGAGTTTGGTTTATATTCCTAATGTATAAAAAAAATAATTGAAGTAGGCATTTAGCTACTCTATTTTTAATTGGTTAATTGTTACTGGTTGATGATACATCATTCTTCCAGTTATGTTATTAAAAATTCTTTCTACTGTATTGCATCTGTTAAACCTGTAACAAAACTCATCAAGATAAGGCTGCAGATTTTTAACGCTGTGA
>JACPOD010000063.1 GCA_016185185.1 Sphingobacteriales bacterium
ATAAAAGAACTGCAAAGTAAAGGCGAGTTTGTAGCCATGACCGGTGATGGCGTGAATGATGCACCTGCTTTGGCTATTGCAGATGTGGGCATTGCTGTTGGCAGCGGCAGTGATATTGCAGCAGAAACCGCAGGTATTGTTTTGGTAAACAGCAACCCAAAAGATATTGTGAATTTAATTTTATTTGGCAAAGCTACTTACCGTAAAATGATACAGAATTTAATTTGGGCTACGGGTTATAATGTAATTGCATTGCCATTGGCGGCGGGGGTTTTATATAATCAGGGTATTTTATTAAGCCCTGCCGCAGGTGCTGCATTAATGACGGTAAGCACAGTTGTGGTAGCAATTAACGCAAGTCTTTTAAAAGTAAAATAATCCAACAAGCAAAACTGTTTATGGCAAAAAGCAAACATTATTATATCCGGAAAACGCATCGGTGGCTTGGTGTTTTGTTAGGCATTCAATTTCTGATGTGGACAATTGGTGGTCTTTATTTCAGTTGGAGTAATATGGATGAAGTGCATGGTGATTTTCAAAAGAAAAATGCACCATTGCTTTCTTCCAACATTTCATTGGTAAGTCCAACGGTGGTGTTAGACACAATTAAGAAGGTTCACCGGATTGATTCAGTAGTATCTATCCAGTTGATTGAATTATTGGGTAAACCATTTTACCAGGTGCGTTGCATATCCGCTTTGCATGATGGAGGCAGCCGTCAGCATGAGATGCAATCCATGAATCACCTGGCTGATGCAGAAACCGGACAACTCAGGGGTTCATTAACGCAAGAAGAAGCAATTGAAGTAGCTAAGATGCGGTTTAACGGTGAGCCCAAAGTGGCATCTGTAGAATATCTCACAACCACCAATGGTCATCATGAATACCGTGAAAGCCCATTGCCTGCTTATGCCATTACATTTGAGCATCCATCAAAAACTACAGTATATGTATCCAGTGAATTGGGAACGGTTCAAAAATATCGTAACAGCAAATGGAGGGTATTTGATTTTCTTTGGATGATGCACACAATGGATTATGAAGGCAGGGATAATTTTGGCAATATCCTGCTTAGAGTTTTCTCCATTTTTGGGTTGGTAACGGTACTGAGTGGGTTTGTACTTTTCTTTGTTAGTTATAAAAGAAAGAAAAGAAAATTTTACACCGCTGCGCAATAAAAAATATTTGATGGCTGTAGAATAACATTAATGAAAAAGAAGAAACTATCTGTCAAAAAATCAACACCCAATAATCAAAGAAAGCCCTCGCTTTAAAATTATCCGGTATGTCTTTTTGATAGTACTGTGTCTTTCCCTGTTAGCTCTTTTTGTTCTGCCATTTCACATGCAAAACATAAAGCTTAAATATCACTATTGTCCGACTAAAATATAAATAAAAGGGCAGTTCTTTCGAACCACCCATAATGGTTATGTTTGAGTTACTACACAAAAACAAACCGTATGGATAAAGGTAGAAGTTTTGCCGGACAGCCGCTCTTATCACA
>JACPOD010000064.1 GCA_016185185.1 Sphingobacteriales bacterium
GCAACTGCTTCATCCTTGCTCATCTCTTTTATTACTACCGGAACATTGGCTCTTATCTTTTCGTTGACAATGGTTTCAATCAGTTTTATTTCTTCTTCACTCACTTTAGCAAAATGTGAAAAGTCGAAACGCAGGTGTTCTTCGTTTACCAAGCTGCCTTTTTGTGCCACATGTGTACCCAATACAGAACGTAAGGCTGCATGCAACAAATGCGTGGCAGAATGATGAACAGCTGTTTTCTTTCTTTTACCGGCATCTACTTTAGCTGTTACTAATGCAGAAATATTTACCGGTAATTTTTCAGCAAAGTGTATGATGAGTTCGTTTTCTTTTTTGGTGTCGAGTACTTTTATTTCTTCGCCATCAAAACTTAGTGTGCCGGTATCACCAACCTGTCCGCCACTTTCTGCATAGAAAGGAGTGGTTTCGAGCACTAACTGAAACGCTTCTTTTCCTTTGGCTTTTACTTTACGATACCTGGTTACTTTAGTTTGTACTTCTAATGAATCATAACCAACAAACTTCACAGAGTTATTATCCACCACATCCACCCAATCTTCTGTATCAATTACACCAGCTGCACGGCTGCGGTCTTTTTGCTTTTTAAGTTCCTCTTCGTAAGCATAAACATCAACAGTCCAATTAATTTCTCTTGCCATTAATTGAGTTAAATCGATAGGAAAACCATAGGTATCACTGAGTTCAAAAGCAAACTCTCCTGCAATAATTTTTTGTTCTACTTGATCTTTATATTTATGCTTCGTAAAAATGGCTTCTCCCACTCCCGCTTCAGCATCAATTTTCACTACACCCCCTCCAAGAATTTCCAAATCAGTGGTATATTCTTTAAATCTTTTTATACCTAAAAAAAGTGTTCTTAAAAAAGCATCCACTGCTCTTCTCAATATCCTTCTTATTACATAACCAGCACCGGTGTTGCTTGGTAATTGTCCGTCAGCAATGGTAAAACTGATAGCACGGATATGGTCAGATAAAACTCTGAAAGCAATACTTTCTTTATCATCACCGGCTTTGTAATGCTTGCCAACAATTTTTTCTATTGCTGCAATCGTTCCGGTAAATACATCGGTATCATAATTACTCTGCTTGCCCTGTAATACACGAACCAATCTTTCAAAACCCATTCCCGTATCCACATGCTTTGCCGGTAATTGTTCTAATGAACCATCTTTTAAACGATTGAATTGTATAAATACATTATTCCAAATCTCAATCACCTGGGGATGATCATTATTTACCAGTGTTTTTCCATCCACTTGTTTTCTTTCTTCATCGCTCCGGCAATCCACATGTATTTCTGTACAGGGCCCACAGGGACCGGTGTCACCCATCTCCCAAAAATTATCTTTTTTCTTCCCCAATAATATGCGGTCTTCTGCAATCACTTTTTTCCATTCATTATACGCTTCTTCATCTTTGGGTAAGTTTTCTTTTTCATCCCCTTCAAAAATGGATACATATAACCTGTTTTTATCAAGCTTGTAAACTTCGGTCAATAACTCCCAGCTCCAGGCAATCGCTTCTTTCTTAAAATACCCGTCTGCCGGACGGGCAGGATCGCCAATACTCCAGTTGCCCAGCATTTCAAACATGGTATGATGATAGGTATCCACTCCCACTTCTTCCAAATCGTTGTGCTTACCACTTACCCTTAAACATTTTTGTGTATCGGCAATACGGGGGTTCTCCGGCTTTTTATTACCCAGGAAAAAATCTTTAAACTGGTTCATGCCCGCATTGGTAAATAATAATGTAGGATCATTCTTCACCACTATCGGTGCCGAGGGAACGATTTGATGGCCTTTATTCTTAAAAAAATCAAGAAACTGCTGCCTTATTTCCGAACTTGTCATCATAACCTGTAATTCTTATTTGGGTTGATTTTTGCAGGGGAACAAGCTATATTTGTCCCCCTGCAAACCGGTGGCGAAGGTAATTATTGTTTGTGGTTTATTGTTTGTAGTTTGTGGTTTTAGATTACCGGTTCAGGTGTCATCAATAAATTAAAATCTTAATACCAATACTCCCCTTTAGGGGTTGGGGGCATGAAAAAAATAAAGTACTTCTATAATACCAATACACTCCGGTATGAAAAACTGGTGACTCCGCTGCGGGTAAAACTGCTGCGGGTTTTTGGATTTATAGCAGCTACCCTGGTTACAGCCGGACTCGTGATTGCCATTGCCTACCGTTATTTCCCCTCGGGTAATGAAAAAAGACTGCGGCAGGAAAACGAAGATCTGAAAGATAATTATTCCATCCTTAGTGAGCAGATCAAACAGCTGAATCAAAAATTAAGTGAAATAGAAAAAAGAGATAATGATGTGTACCGGGTAATTTTTGAAAGTACACCAATACCCGACAGTGCCCGTGCAAAAGCCATTGCTGTGGATGAAGAAGTAAAACTGGTACAACGAATGAATGAAGATGAGCTGGGCAAATCGATCGCTTCCTCCCTCAGTAATATTGCCAGCCGTATTGCTTTTCAGCAACGAAGTTTTGGTGAGATTGCTGAGATGATCAAAAACAAAGAGAAATTACTGGCAGCTATTCCTGCTATCCAACCCGTATCGAATAAAGATCTTAACCGCATTGCATCGGGTTTTGGTTACCGCAGTGATCCCGTTTATAAAGTAACAAAGTTTCATGCCGGGTTAGATTTTACGGCACCTCAGGGTACGCCCATTTATGCAACCGCTGATGGAAGAGTGGAAACTGCTGGTTACAGCGAAGGTGGGTACGGAAACCATGTGGTAATCAATCATGGCTTTGGCTACGAAACCTTATATGGGCATATGGTAAGAGTAAAAGCAAGAGCCGGTCAGTTTGTAAAACGGGGCGAAGTAATTGGCTGGGTGGGTAGCACCGGAAAATCTACGGGACCACACTGTCATTATGAAGTGCATAAAGGAGGCAATCCTATTGATCCTGTTTACTTTTTTTATAATGATCTTACACCGGAACAATATGACCGTTTGCTGAAAATCGCCTCCACCAAAAACCAGAGTTTTGATTAAAGGTGAATAGCCAATGGTAAATAGTGAATGATTATGTTCCAGGCTTTTATTTCATTTTGCATCTATGGTTGCATCGCACTCTTGTACATTCTGTTTTCATACCATCAAACAACAATTCAACTTTAAACCTATTGAAATTGTTGAACCTATTGAACCTTTTAAACCACAATAAGCATGTTAGTAACTTTTGAATTTATACTCTGTAAATTGGTCTTAACTTCATAAATCTGACATTTATAAAAATAATAAATTTTCATTGGCAAAACAGGAACAAATAGCATTTGAATTTGATATGCCGGCAGAACCCAGGGTGAAACTAAAAAAGCCTGAAGTGGTTACTGTAGTACCGGTAGTTACCACCAGGAAAGAAAAGAAACTACTACAGAAACGTGGCCGCAAATCTTTTAAAGATATGGAACTGGAGGCTGAGCTGGTGAATATACCTCCGGATGAAGAATTGTTTAAAAAGCAATATTACAGTATTGGCGAAGTGGCCAAAATGTTTCATGCCAACCAATCCCTCATTCGTTTTTGGGAAATTGAGTTTGATGTACTCAAACCAAAGAAAAATAAAAAAGGAGACCGGTTTTTCCGTCCTGAAGATGTAAAAAATTTATTGCTCATCCATTATCTGCTCCGCCAGAAAAAATATACCGTAGATGGCGCCAAAGATTATTTCAAAAAAAATAAGAATGCTACGGAAAAATTAGAGCTTGTTAAAAATTTAGAAAAAGTAAAAGCTTTTTTACTGGAGCTCAAAGCCAATTTATGATGAAGAAAATTTTTCCCTTTCTTATAATTCCCGTTATTTTTTTTAGCAGTGTAACGGCACAGGTACAATACGAAGTAAGCAAAGATGCTAAAACGGGTTTAAAAGTTCTGAAGGGCGTATTAAGTATCGACATTCTAAAAAATGATACTTCTTTTCACTGGATGACCAGTGACATCAGCTGGTACAAACCCAAACCGGAAGTATTAACCAATCTTACTGCAGTAAAAGACAGTGTATATATTGTAGCTTTAATCGGCACCTGGTGCGAAGATTCTCATTATATCTTTCCACAGTTATTAAAAATGCTTGGGCAGGCAGCGTTTAATATGAACCGCCTCACCATCATTGGTATCGACAGACCAAAAGTTTCCATCACCCCGCTGAGTGCAGCTTTCGGATTAAAAAAAACACCCACTATTCTTCTGTTTAAAAATGGAAAAGAAATTGGGCGTGTGGAGGAATATGGCAAGTACGGGATCGTTGACCAGGAACTGGCGGAGATATTTGCAAAAGCAAAGTAATACTGTCACACTGAGCTTGTCGAAGTGCTGCACAGCATTTGTAAAATGGTTCATCCGGGCTTCGACAAGCTCAGCCTGACACTTTAATTATAAAGCATCATTTCTTACCGGTGCCATTTTTACTCCCTGCTGCTCCATTAATTTCAGCACATCAAAATTCAACCGTTGCCGGAGATTGTTGAATATATTAATATCAATAACTTCTGTAAAATATTCAATGAGTACTACAATTCCGTTCTTATTTACATCTGTTAAGTAAACAGTAGAACCGTTAACACCTATATTGTAGTTTTTCTTCAGCAACTCATTTACACTATTAATAAAACTTTGTACACCGGCAGCAGAAGTTTGCGGGTGTAATTCTAATTTTAGTTCCCCTTTACGTTGTGTACGCAAACTAAAATTATCGAGGATACTGTCCACCATTTGTTTGTTGGGTACGGTTACAAATGTTTTTTGATCGGTTCGTATTCTTGTGCTGCGTAAACCTATCTTTTCTACTGTTCCGGTTACTGTTTGCACTTTTACCAAATCGCCTAATGTAAATGGTTTATCAAAGAAGATAATAAACGAAGCAATTAAATTCTCCAAACTTTCTCTTGCCGCCAATGCCAGGGCCGCACCTACAATGCTTAAACCGGTAAGCAGGGGACCAACTTCTTTATTAAAGCTGAAACGGATCAGCAGGAGTATTCCGATAATAACAATAATTACTTTGAAAAAATCCTTAAAGAAAACTACCAGCTGATCATCGCTCTGGTCTGCAGTTAGCCTCGCCTTTTCTCCCATCACCATTGCAATAAAATCAATAATGCGAAGCAATAACCATATAAAAGCTACAATAATAATGGCGGCTCCAATCCCATCTGAAATATCATGCAGGGTTGCTTTATATAGTTTAAAATTAATCTCTTCCGGAAAGTTTAGCTGGCTTAGCGCAATGATAACGGCCAGTATCATTAAGAATAATTTCAACGGGGCCAGTACAAGTTTTATAAATGCTTCCCGGTGCGTTGGTGTACCCATCTTATTAAATACTCTGAATAAAAGATGAGCGATAATCCTGGACAAATATTTTTTAAAAATATATACCAGCCAGATGATACCCAGTACAATAGCGTATTCTTTAACTGTATTACCAAAATACATCCGTGAAAGAAATTCGTTCATAAAATAATCATTACCTGAACCGGTAAATACGCAGTTCGTTATTATTTAATGTAAACAAGCCCGATGGATTGATCAGCATTTTTTGTACTTCTGCTTCTTTCATGGGAAGCGGAAATAATTTTTCCTGTACATCGCCCATGGTGAATGAAAAGAACTGGTTATCCTTTATACCAAAAATTGTTTTACCGATCACCTGCACATTCTTCAGCCCGGTAAAATGAAAATTATTTTTGAGGGAACCATAATAATCAAAGACAAACATACCTTTTGATGAATCATACAGATATACAAAACGATCCTGGTCGAATATTTGTGTGGGGGATGGAATAGCATCAAAAAGCAAACGGAAATCAACTGTTTCATTCAGCACTTTGCCATCTTCACCAATCTTTTTTAATTTCGCTTCCTGCTCATCAAATACCCATAGATTATTATCGAATGATTGGCCCACTGCTTTTACAGAGAAAATACCCTGCTTCCTGAGATCGATCGTGTTTTGGATATTTAAAAACCTGTCCAGCACTACAATGGTTGCAAACGCTTTGTAGTACAACAGTATTTTCAATGGGTTGGTAACATCAATGGAATATAACTTACCATACATTTTTACATCATTAAAAACACCTGCAGAATCGCCGTTATTGTTTAGTTTTTTGAGTTGACTGCCGGTACTGATCAAATAAATATTACCAAGATTATCAACTGTAAAATCAGTTATATCTGATTTGATGGATTTATAAAATTTGAAAGTGGAATCGGATTGTGCAAATGAAATGGTGACAGCAGTTAAGCTGAAGAAAAACGAGATTATATAGGAGGAAATTCTTTTCATTTCTTATAATACTTCAACCGTAAACCGTTTGCATCCATTTCAGCGTAACTAAAATAACGGATCCAGTCGCCAAGATTAATATAACGGCTGTTCTCATTTAACTGAAAATCTATAGCCAAATGCCGGTGACCAAAGATGAAATAATCATAATGCTGTTTTTGTAATACCTCTTTACAATAAATAATCAGCCATTCTTTATCCTCTCCCAAAAACTTCTCTTCAGTGGCACCAGTTTGTGCCCGGCTGCGACGACTTAAATAATTGGCCAATCCCATGCCAATGTATGGCGGTAATATTCCAAACAGCCACTGACAGGCAGGATTTCGGAATATTTTTTTTAATCTTTTATATCCATGGTCACCGGGGCCTAATCCATCTCCATGACCAACCAGTATTTTTTTTTCAAACCGGTTAAAGGCGACCGGTTCAAAATAAACCGGGATACCAAATTCTTTTTGCAAATAATCTTTCATCCACATATCATGATTGCCAACAAAAAAATGTACAGGGATGCCGGCATCTGTTAATTCGGCCAGCTTACCTAACAAACGAACAAACCCTTTGGGAACAACAGTACGGTACTCGTACCAGAAGTCAAACATATCTCCAACAATAAAAATTTCAGCAGCTGAATTTTTTATTTCATCCAAAAACTGAACTACTAATTTTTCCCTTACCAGGCTGCTTTCGTAATTGGGAGCACCAAGGTGAAAATCTGAAAGAAAATAGATCTTTTTGTCAGAATTCATTCACCTCTTTTTTTGCTTTGTCTCTCATGTATTGCAGCACGTCACCAGATTCAATGAGCGGATGCCCTTCCACAGGTTGATTATACCAATAGATCCAGGCCCTTATGGTATGGTCACCAATAAATACTTCCACTGGTTCTCTCCGGTAAAATTTTGTTTCCCCTTCTAATGGGTCTAGCCCTTCATAATCATCCAGCTGTGCCAGTGCATAGCCATATTCATCTTTATTCTTTATTTCATACAACTCACCAATGATTTTTGAATCCCCGTCGGCAGGGATTGCCGCGGGGTAAGGGCCTAAATCATACAGCAATCCTTTTACAGTAGCGTCACCCACAAAATGGAAATAATTAAAAATATACTGGTACGCATCGCTGTGAAAACCTTTTCGCAACGAGCCGTAAACAAAGAGGTAATAAATTTTTTCTTTCATGGTGATATAAAGATAAAACAATGCTACTTATCTATTAGAAAACAATATACTTCTTTAGACCCATGCACACCAACCACCAATTTTTTTTCAATATCAGCGGTACGGCTGGGGCTACTTTAATAAAGTTACTGTTCCTTTTTTGATAACCAGGCCCTGGCTTTGAAACTGATATTTACAAACCCATACGTATGTACCAGCTACTATCCCGCCCCTTGTTTTTCCATCCCATGCCTGCCGAAAATTTTGTGATTTAAAAACCGGTTCGCCCCACCTGTTATAAACAGCAAATTCATAAAGTTTCAATCTTCCGGAAATTATTGGTTTGAACAAATCGTTACGGCCATCATTGTTTGGGGTAAATGTATTGGGTATATAAATAGACTGCGGGCAATCTTTTACAGTTATTGTTACGGTATCTTTTAAAAAACACCCGGGAAATTTTTCAGCCGTTACGGAGTATTTTGTTGAAACACCTGGTTGTACCTCTGCCTTGTTAACAGCAACCAGTGTAAGATTTGTTGAGGGCAGCCAATTGTAATTTAAAAAGCCTTCAGTTGCTTCCAGTATTACAGGCTCTGATTTGCATATTACAGTATCTTTTTCGATTTTCAGGAACATATCGGTTTGGATAATATTAATCGTGTCAGCATACTCCCGGTTACAATAGTCTTTGGCTGTTACAAAGTACCTCCCCGCTGTTGTTGCTTCAAAAACACTGTCTGTTGAATTATTTTGCCAATGGTAATTTATAAAAGAGGGGTTGTATGCATTTAGCATGTATCTTGAATTAGGGCAATACAAAGTGTCTTTACCCAAGTTAATACGTTGTGCCGGGGCAACCACTTTAATCTCAACACTATCTTTTAATAAATTGCATGTGCTTGGTTGCGCATAAATTTTCCCTTTATAGCTTTTGTCAAATGTTAACTGGAGGGTAGTGTCGTTTGTTTGAATAAATGATTTTACCTCTGTTGTATCAAACACAAAATTTACTTTACCAATGCACAACGGGTTTTTGTATGCAGTAATGATTATTGGATAATTTGTGTTACATACCGTATCAGGGGCATGGAGTTTAATAGTATCGCAGACTATTTTCTCCTTACATACTTCTGTAGTGGAAAACATAAGGTTTTCCGGATCCGTTACTGCCTGATTGGCTACAAGTATAGGGATATTTCCTTTGCCGAATAACTGAGCCTTTACTTCCGTTATATTTATAGGATTAACAGTTCCATTACCTAATTCATAACCAATACATGAATTTTCTCTGTTATAAAGTGCAGTGGTATTAATTAGTACAATTTTGTTGAGGGAATTGGAACCGTTGATATTTATTCTCAATCGCAGTGAATTATCCGGATCAGTTATTGCATCCCAGGTAAAGCTATTTTGAAATGGAACAATATCAGAAATTTTAATAACCCTTCTTTTTTTTATTGTTTGATTATTATCCACAATGGTATAAATCAGTGATTTCTCCAGTTGACTGCCTGATGAGAATAATAGTGTGTTATCCGGTTTTGAAAAAACCTGTTGCCAGACTGGATTTACATCACTTTGTATTGGCAGGTTAATGATTACAGCTTTCTTTATATTCAATTCCTTATCTACAACAACAAGCAAATTCTTTGATTCGTGTTCATTAATATCAACAGGATCTGCCTGTGCCACTATTAAAATTTCATTGCGTGTAGTATCATAATTTATTTGTTTGGCATTGAAATGAATAGTTTTCCCTGAAATATTGAATTGAAAAAATTTATATTGAATAATGTCTCCGTTTTCATAATTTAACCGGGAGATAAAAAAGCCATCCTTACCCTTAGGCCAGTAGTTAAAAGTTTCAGCACCGTAATAAAAATGACCCAGGAAGTAAACGCTGTTATTGCCATAGGTTAAATTATTTTCAGGTTCATACTTTTTATGAAATAGGCCGAGGCCACCCACCTCAATTTTTTTTGCCCATTTAATGTTCCCTGTATCATCCAGCAAACTGATATTATAACTATTATCTTCCACCGTGGGAAAACAACTGCCATACAGTAATTTGTTAGATACCAAAATATCATTATTCTTTCCTTTTCCCACTACATCGCCTAACACAATTGGGTTATATCCATCAGTAAAATAAAACTTTTTCCAATTCATGTTACCGCTTGCATTAATACTGATTAATGACAATATTTTACATGGGCCGTTAGCAGGCGGCTGGAGCGCATGCCCGGATAATATGACATTGTCCTCATTTAAGACGTGTAACCCTGAAAACTGTTCACTGAGTCCAAAACCGGAGTATTTTGTAAGCGGGTATCTTTTTGCCCATACTATTTTGTAGTCTTTATCAAGTTTAATCAGGTTAGGTTTATTGGGTTCATTTAAAGAAAAGGGGAAATAATAATTTTTTTCATTGTCGGTTCCGGACGTAACCGGATAACCCATCTCCCCGGTCGGGAAACTACTTACACCACTTAAAATATAACTGCTCAATGAATCGGCACACCCCTTAACCTGAGCAAAGTCTTTAATGCTGACAACTGAAAGTATAAATACAAGTAATATAATTCTTCTGGCGGCTACCATAAATAAGTTGTTAAGAATAGGCTGCAACCAATTGGTTGCAGCCTATAATAATTCACTATGGGATTACTGTTCCAAAATAATATTCATATACATATGAATTACCTAAAGTGTTACTATAAGTCTGACATGCATTTGTAGATGTTGGTATTTGCCATTGGTAAGAAGAATTATTGTATCTCCAGTTTTTATATCGTATTACCAAATTATAAGTTCCAGAACTTATTGGGCTTGATTTGGCTATATCAAACTCTCTTATAAATCTTGAATTGTTTATAGGCATACCTGAAGGGGAAGTTGCGGTATAATTAATAAAACTTTGGAAAGTAGCTCCTCCATCAAGAGAATATTGCGTTTCTGATAAACTCGGGACTACAAAAAAACTACTGTAGCAGGAATTTCCGAATATGTTACATCCAACCACACCTATGACATTTGATGCTATAATTCCTGGCGGTTGAAAATATACTTTATCAACCCTGTTACAAGGCTGTGTGGCATCACCTGGGGATATTCCATACCCGGCAGGATCCGCTGGAGCCAGGGCATGTTGGTCTAATGTAGAGCTATCTGAAACAAATGTGGCCCCAAGTCTTATTATAAAGTTATCATTTGCTAAATAGTCAGTAATTAAGTCTGGGCAAGTAAATTTTACTGCATATATATTGTTGTCGGGGTTACCGGGATCAACGCCAAGGTCTTTAATTGAAACATCAAATGTTGTTTTGTCCTGCCATGTTTGATTAAGCGGTTGATAAATAATTCTCACCCTGCCCCTGGTTTTATTATTAGCATTGTAGGGACTTACCTTAACTACTGTGTTGTTCCAGGAAACCTGGTATTCAAATTGTATAGTGCTTGAAGTAGTACTTGAGCAGTTATAAATCCTTATGTATTGCTTTAAATCAACAAAATCGGGCACATCACCAGCACAAGTAGAACTTAAACGCATTGAAGCCAGTTTTTCTTTGCTTATTGCGTTACCCTGCATATCAACAAGCACGGCTGGTATTCGCTGATTAATTAAAGTAACCTGGGGAATCCCTCCCTGTAATTCCATTTGCTTTTTTACACTATTTCTAACAGCTTCTTCTATGTTATTATTAAGTACCTCATTTGTCTTAAGTTTATCTATTTTTTTACATCCATTTATCAGGCTTACTAAAAGGATCACAGCAATTATGCTGATGAATGCCGGTTTAAATTTTATTGTTTTCATTTAATGATAATTATTAAGTTTGAAAATAGGTTTGTTTTACAGCAGACCGTTAATTATAAAAAAATATCAGGGGGGCCGGTTACTTAATTTACTGGTAGTAAGAAAAAATAAAGAAGCCTTCCAAACAATTATTATAAAAATCAGGATAGATAATAGCCATCTGCTAACCTTATGGAGGGGGGGGGGCTAGATATTATGATAAGAAAGGTGTTCATTACCTTGAAGATAAAAAGTAATTCAGATTAAAAAACTTTTTATACTTTAAAAACGAAAATAACTTTTAAAAATGGGTGTGATTTCAGGCGTCAATAAGTAATAACTTCTATAAAAAATTCAAGTGGGGGAGTAAACAGTAAAAATACCAGCTTTAATTATATTATCTCAACGTTTCAAATACCCATGCTTTATCGTTCAATCAAAAAACAATAAACCTCCTTAGGCCCGTGTACACCCACCACCAAAGTTTTTTCAATATCCGCTGTACGGCTGGGGCCGGTGGCAAAACTTATCAGCGAAGGAATTTTACCGTTGTATTTTTCTTTTAATAACTGCAGCCCGTCTTTTATGTCGTAAACCAACTGGTTCATGTAAGCAAAACAAATATGCACAGGTGCATACACACTTACGGTGCGGCCGCTTTCCTGTGCACTGCTCATTGCAATGGTGCCGGTACGGGCAATTAACACTTCGCAGGTAGTGATGCCGGCATCAGCCAGTGATAAATCTTTGGAGGAGAAATTGGCAAAACCGTTTTCAGCAATTGTTTTTTTCAGCGCTGTTTCCTTACAAAAAATCTCTTTCCACTGTTTGGTTTCAACCAATGCTTTTAAATTTTCTACCGCTTCATTTTCATTGGTACAATACACAAACTTGCCCAGCAGTTTGCTGAACTCTTCGGCAAACTTTACTTCCAACTCTTCTTCACTTTGCTTAAACACCGGGCTGTTTCCTTCACTTTGCGGAAATGGAACAGGCACTGAAGTACTCAATGCCTGTCGTATCTTTTTTAAAATATTCTCTTTAGCAGGAGAAAATTTCATCTTTACTTATTCGTGTTTTCTGATTTAAATTCTGTGGTTACATCAGCAGAAGATATGGTGTTATTAATTGCATCAATGGCATGTGAAGGCGGAGGGGTGTCATGAATCACATCTGCAGGTTTCTTTTCTTCATACGGACGTTTCCCAATCAACGCTTCTACATCACTCTGAAACAAAACCTCTTTATATAATAACTCCTTTGCCAGTTTTTCTACTTCCACTTTTCTTTCAGTCAATAATTGTTTGGTTCGGATGTAAGCCGTATCCACCAGTTTTCTTACTTCTTCATCAATCAGTTTACCTGTTTCTTCACTGTATGGTTTGGTAAAATAATTTTCCTGAGACGGGTCGTAGAAGCTAATATTACCTACTTTATCATTCATACCATACACTGTAACCATGCTATAAGCCATCTTGGTAATTTGTTGCAGATCATTACTGGCCCCGGTTGAAATTTTACCAAAGAAGATATCCTCTGCTGCACGGCCTCCCAGTGTCATGCAAATCTGGTCATTCAACTGATCCGTATTATAAAGGTATTGTTCTTTTGGTGTATACTGGGCATATCCTAAAGCTGCAGTACCTCTGGGGACTATCGTTACTTTTAATAAAGGATAGGCATGTTCGAGGTACCAGCCACAAATGGCATGACCTGCCTCGTGGTAAGCAATAATTTCTTTTTCCTCTGGCGAAATGATCTTATTTTTCTTTTCCAAACCACCAATAACCCTGTCTATCGCATCCTGGAAATCTTCCATTTCTACTGAATCTTTTCCTTTTCTGGCAGCTATCAGGGCTGCTTCGTTACAAACATTGGCGATATCTGCACCTGCAAAACCCGGTGTTTGTTCTGCCAGTTTATGAATATCCAGTTTTTGAGAAATTTTAATTGGTTTTAAATGCACTTTAAATATCTCTTCTCTTCCTTTTACATCCGGACGATCAATAGAAATTTGGCGATCGAAACGACCCGGTCTCAGTAATGCACTGTCTAATACATCTGGCCTGTTTGTCGCTGCCAGAATAATAATACCACTATCTGTTCCAAACCCGTCCATTTCAACCAATAACTGGTTCAGTGTATTTTCTCTTTCATCGTTACTCATGATGGCATTACGGCCACGGGCACGACCAATAGCATCTATTTCATCAATGAAAATGATACAGGGAGCTTTTTCCCTGGCTGTTTTAAATAAATCACGAACACGGCTGGCACCTACGCCAACAAATAACTCCACAAAATCACTACCACTCAAACTAAAGAAGGGAACCTGTGCTTCACCCGCTACAGCTTTAGCTAAGAGTGTTTTACCTGTACCCGGAGGACCTACCAATAAGGCACCTTTAGGAATTTTTCCACCCAGAGCAGTATATCTTTTTGGATTCTTTAAAAAATCAACTATCTCCATTACCTCTTCTTTCGCTTCCTCTAAACCAGCCACATCAGCAAACGTAATGTTCACTTTTGTTCCTTTTTCAAATAAGGTTGCTTTTGATTTACCGATGTTGAAGATACCACCAGGGCCACCACCACCAGGGCCGCCGCCACCCATTTTACGCATCAGCAATACCCATAAACCAATCAACAGTAAAACCGGCAATAGCATTGAAATAACCGGGTTTAACCAACTCTCTTCATCCTTAAAATCAGAGGAAGGTTTTGGAATATTGGGGTTTGCTTTAAAAACATCATTAACCTGTTCAGCAAATGTTTTTACATCTGGTATATTAAACTGGAAATGCGGACCCGTTTTATTAAGCGGTTTGCTGTTATCCAGCTTGGTAGCTATATAAGATTTATTTAGAGATTCAGGTTTTATAGTGACCCTTACTATCCCTTTATTTTTTATCACTAAATATGAAGTAACATCACCATTTACCAGCAGCGTATCCTTAAAAAATTCCTGAGAGGTTACTGTTCCGTCCGGTGTAAACCCGCGGTAAAACTGGGCACCCAATAAAAGCACAGCTATAATACCATAGATCCAGTATATATTAAATTTTGGTCCACGGCGTTCCTTATCTGGTTGTGTATTCGGGTTTGGCTGATTCTGATTCATCCTCTATGTCTTTTTTTGTCTTCGCTTCGTTTTATGTTAATCCTGCAAAGTATTATTAATAATGATTTTTAGAACTATTTTGTTCGCTTTTTATCAAACTTTAACGGGTTAGTCATTATGCTCCTGCATGTTTCCATCACCCCACATTTCCTCCAGCCGGTAAAACTTCCTGGTTTCGGGATGAAACACATGTATAACAATAGTTACGTAATCTATCAACACCCAGTGAGCACCAATTTTTCCCTCATGCCGGAAAGGTGTTTCCAGGCATTTTTTCTTTACTTCGGTTTCCACTGAATCGCTGATTGCTTTAATCTGCGTATTACTGGTTGCTTCACATATAATAAAATAGTCCGCCACCGCCTCAGGTATCTTTCTAAGGTCGAGGCTCACTATATTTTCTCCTTTCTTTTGCTGAATAGCTTTGATGATAGTTTTGAAAATACTGCTGTTCCTGGTTAATCGTGTGATTTTCGATTTCTTTTGAGAGGTGGATACCGTTAATGCTGCCAAATGCAATAAATTTTGTTTTTCAAATACAACCGGTGGTTGCTTTTTAATTTTTATATTGTGAACTAACTGTTCAATTTAACTATTAACCTGTCATTTCTCTCTGCTATCGATCTTCTTTCTCCTCGTCATTTCTTATGTTCCTCTTTTATTACAAACAACCAAATGCAGACTCTTCACTTCTTCTTCATCTGCCTTTTATTAACTTGCCAAAAATACTAATCTTTTATCTATCTGATCGACATGTCATCAACCAATCCTGTATTAATTTTTCTCCCGGGTGTAGATAGCACCAACAACTATGCCATGGCACAGGTACATGCGGGGTTGGCAAAACATGGAAAGTGCAGCTGTGGCCCTGGGTGTTTATGATTTTTTCAGCAAATATGCGGGTGATGAAACGACAATCAAATGGCCTAATGATATTTATTGGCGTGACAGAAAGGCAGGGGGCATATTGATTGAGAATATAATTGCAGGTGCTGAATACCGCTGGGCTATTGCCGGAATAGGTATCAATATTAATCAAACAAATTTTCCCGAATCATTACCTAACCCGGTTTCTTTAAAACAAATAACCGGTAAAGACAGGGTTTCATTTCAATTGGCAGAAGAATTACATCGTGCAGTTCTTAATAGAACAGATCAGTTAAAAGCAGAAGGGTTTCAACCCATTTATCAATCCTATCAATCACATTTATACAAAATGAATCAACTTCAAAAATTCAAAAAACAAAACCGTGTTTTTGAAGCGATTGTAAAAGATGTCTCTCCCTGTGGGCAATTGGTAGTGCAACATGCCACTGAAGAAAGCTATGATTTTGGGGAAATTGAATGGGTAATTATAAAAAATTAAGAATTTATATTTAACGGGTTCATTTGGTTAGGCGGCGTCGTTACCTTTGCCGCACTTACATGATCATATTAAAACATAGTTTATGAAAATTGCAGTTGCAAATGGAGATGGAATAGGTCCTGAAATTATGGAGGCCGTTTTAAAAATATTTAATGCCAACAATGTCCCGCTGGAATACGAAATGGTGGAAATGGGAAAATGGGTCTTTGATAAAGGCTTTAATAACGGTATGACACCGGAGGCAAAACAATCAATAGAAACACTGGGCCTGCTATTTAAAGGGCCTATGGAAACGCCAAAAGGTAAAGGTGTAAAAAGTATAAATGTAACGGCCCGCAAAACATGGAACACCTATGCCAATAAAAGGACTTTTCAAACCCTGCATGGCGTTGATACTGTATTTAGCAAAGCTGGGATTCCCATTGATATTACAGTGGTAAGAGAAAATATTGAAGATACTTACGGTGGTGTTGAACATATGCTTACACATGATGTGGCCCTAAGCCGCCGGTTTATTACCCGCCCCGGTAGTATGCAGGTAATACGTTATGCATTTGAAATGGCCCGTCAAAAAAAAGCAAGCCGGATAACCTGCGGACACAAAGCCAACATTATGAAAATAACGGATGGCTTGTTCCTGGATTGTTTTTATGAGATTGCCAAAGAATATCCCGAACTGAAAGCAGACGATATTATTGTAGATGACCTGTGTATGAAACTGGTAACCCGCCCCGATACATTTGATGTGGTAGTGTTAACCAACTTACAGGGCGATATTGTAAGTGATTTATGTGCCGGGTTAGTTGGCGGCCTGGGATTTGCGCCATCAGCAAATATTGGCGACCATATTTCCATATTTGAAGCGGTGCATGGAACTGCACCAGATATTGCCGGGAAAAATATTGCTAACCCCACAGCCCTTTTATTAAGCGGCCTGGCAATGCTTCGCCATGTTGGACTTACGGAAAATGCCTGCATCATTGAAAATGCATTACTCTATACCCTGGAAAATGGAATCCATACCGGTGATTTTGGTAATAAGTCCATCCCTGCTGTAAATACTACTCAATTTGCTGATGCAATCATCAGCAACTTTGGTAAGAAACCAAAATTGGGCGCCAAAGAAATTATTCCCAATAAACCGGGCACCCCCACTCCATTAAAACTGGAATTGAATTCTATGATGATCTCGAAAGAAAGCGAGGATGAAGTAATTGTAGGTGTTGATCTTTTTATTGAAAGTGACGAACAGCCCAACCTGATAGCAGAAAAATGTAAAAGACATGCCGGTGTAAAATTTAATTTGATCAATATTAGTAACAGGGGTACACAGGTATGGCCAACAGGGTCTGTTTATACCAACCTCGTAAACCAATACAATGTTCGCTTTGAAAGTATAGATAATTACCCCTTAAACCAGCAGGATGTTATTGGTTTATATGTAAGCATGAGTGGCAATTTTAAAATTTGCTCTTTTGAATTATTGAATATGTGGGGAGATAAAAAAGCCTACAGTTTAGCGCAGGGTCAATAGATGAACTCATAAATAATAAAGCCATCGCTCTTACTTTTAGCGATGGCTTTTATATATAGTTTGAATTATTATTTTCTTTTAATGGCGAATAACCGGCTTAAATTAAATCCCCACCTGAATTCCCCTCTTCCCCAGCTCTTAACGGTAAAAGGAATTAACTGATTTTCGAGTGTTGCTTCTGAATTGGTAAAATTCAGATGAAAGATATGTCCTGCCGTTTCTATTTCGGCACTAATGCCTAAGGGAGCATAAAATTTTATTCCATTTGCTTTGAAATAATCTTTACTTGCCTGTGAACGGAATGGTTGTATATAATCTATCAGGATGTGAAAGTTTTGTTTTACCGGAATACGTAAAGCACCACCAATAGCAAACATATTTTTGTCATCTCCTGTTTGAACAAGGTTTCTGCGCACAAAAGTGGGGGATAACTGAAAAGAAACTTTCCCAAACTTTCTGCCTGCTGTAAGCTGGGCAACATAACTCATCCGGTCTCCAAAAGATTCAAAACTATTTTCAAAACCATTAAGGGTTGTTTTTTCCATGGTTGAAATAACGGTATTACCATAAATGCTCACAGCAATGGGATGTGAAGGATCGTTCTCATATTGTTCGGCAATTTTCCATCTAAATCCTGCATGCCATAGTTGTGTCAATCCACCCCAGCCTTTTGCACGGGATGCAATTATATTGACTTTGTCAGATATGCCATAAGTAAAACCAATTTGTACATCGGTTGAATTATCCAACCCAAAAAAACGCCGGCCACCACCATAAGTGCCGGCCACATCACCAAAATTATGCACAACCCTGAATTCAAGCATGCCGTGACGCATCATTTCAGTAGTATACTGATTGATGACTCTCATTCCTGAAAACAAAATTGCCGGATTTTTACTAACGGGTTTTGCGGAATCAAATTTGAGTTCAACATCTTGCGTAAAGGCGGCTGTAAAAAAAAGCAATAAAATGCCTGTTAAAAAATTTTTTTGCATAATGTAAATGTAAAGGTTGGATAAATAAAAACAATCAATTATTCAATGCCCCGTTATTAACCCGGCACTGGATCGTTTTCTTTTTGCTGCGCTGTAAGTGATCCCGTTTTAGGCATAGCAGCTGATTGTACTGGCTATTAATCAGAGATGCATTGGCAGATATTTACGCATACGTAAGCAATGCAGGAGCTTGAGTACCATTATGACATCCGGAAACAGCACAGGAAGTTGAAATGATAGGTGATACATCAGCTGCAAACTTAGCACTGGTTGTAGAGCAATCCGTAGTAGTGCCGCCACCACCATTATTTGTTGTACTACCGCTGCTCCTGGAACAAGAGTAGGCTATTATTACTATTGAGCATAAGATAAAACCTGCATAAATACCTTTTTTCATAAAACTCCTTTTTTTAATGAATTGAAGTTATAACCCGAAAGGATAGTATTTATTTTCTTATGCCTGAAAAGGTATTGTTAATGCCTGAGCAGGTATAAATGGTGTCTGAAAAATCAGCTTTTGAGTTTGTTCCATTCCTTCACTATTTCTTCAGCATGCTGCTTATTTTTAGGTTTCAGAAATATCTTACGGATGATCCCTTTTTCATCTATAACAAAAGTAGTACGGTGAACTCCCATATAGTGGTTGCCAAACATTTGTTTCTCTCCCCATACACCGTATTTATTTAAAATGTCATGCTTTTCATCAGCAATCAAGATGAATGGCAAATCAAATTTTGCTTCAAATTTCTTATGGCTTTTTTCTGAATCAGGGCTTACACCAATTACTTCAAATCCATTTTTCGTCAGCAAGCCATAGTTATCCCGCAGGTTACAGGCCTGGATGGTGCAGGTTGGCGTATCATCTTCAGGATAGAAATACAATACCACTTTCTTTCCTTTGTAATCTTTCAATGAAACTGTTTTACCGTTCTGGTCTTTGCATTTAAAGTCCGGAGCTTTTTGTCCTTCCGATAATAATGTAGCCATATTTAGTTTGTGGTTTGTTGTTTATAGTTTGTGGTTATTCGCCTGTAGCCAATAGCTAAAAGCTTATAGTATTCTTACCTAACAAATTTATACACCAGCTCCGTAACATTCCCTGCTTCATCTTCTGCTGTTACTTTCAGATCATGTTCGCCCGGCGTACAATGAGAATCCATCCGGTAGGTAAATGTATTGCCTGTTCCCCCAAATAATAGCCATTTACCATCCAGTTCGGCCCTGAAACTTTTTATCTCTTTGTAGTTATCAGATACGATGAATTTGATATAAGATGCCCTTGATAAATTAGCCCCATTAAAAATATTGCCCGTGATCTTTGGTGGTTCATTATCCAGCAACAATTGAAACGTACCAAATTCACGAAACTTAGCAGTAAACCAACCATCTTTAAAAGCAGCTTTTGCTACATCGGGTTTCTTTTTCCCGGTATGGTACATCAGCACATGGTTTACATCATCGCCACTTATTTTACGGGTAGCTTTTATTCCTACAATCATGGAATCCTGTAATGGAAAAGAGGTATTTTGCAAAACAAATACATCACTCAGCCCGGTAACAGATGAATTTTTACTATACACAAAATGAATGGCATCATACAATCCTTTTTCTGAAATATAAACCTGCAGTTCATTGTTTTCATACACATTTACTTCATTGGGTTTCATCAAATCTCCCGGCAGGCTGGCTTCAACTGGTTTTCCCGATTGCTGAATATTGAAAGATGCATGGGATCTGTTACCATATGAATCTTTTACTTCAAGAACGATGTGGTGAACCTCACCATCACTCAGATCTACCAAGCCATCTTCATTCCATTTTTGATAAATATCAAGGCGGTTTCCCGGTAAGGCACTTAAATGCTGCAAGTAAGGGCCTCCATTAATTTTTATCCTGTAATCAATATGTGCATTGAGGTAACGGGTCATATCATACCCTATATTATCAATTAAAAAACCACTTACCGGCTCATTATTATCGAATACAACAGCCTGGTTAAAGCCTAATGAGTTTGTAAACCCATTTACCCTGTCAAAAGCTGTAATAGCAAAACTTACCTTAGGAGCAATGGTTTTAATTACCGGGTTTGTTACTTTAAATGTGTCGCCAATTTTTTTAAAGGCTAATAATAAAGGTGATTGTTCAAAAGTGCTTTTATCCCTGTCGTAAACAGCCAGCCTGGTTAACGCAGGCGGAATATTATCGGGAATATTAAATCCAAAAAACAAAGGGTTTACACAATTATCGTTTTCTGTTTTACGAATTTCAAAATGCACATGCGGCCCTTCAGAAGCTCCTGTATTTCCGCTATACCCAATAAATTGTCCTTTTTGAACTTTGAATTTAGTAGCTGGTACCTGTACTTCAATCTTCCATTTTTCATTGGCATATTGCTGCTCCGCCAAATAAGCTTCTACTTCTGGTGTAAACGTATTCATGTGTGCATACAACGTGGTGTACCCGTTGGGATGGTTGATGTATAAAGCCCTGCCAAAACCGTTAGGATCTATTTTTATCCGGGCAATGTATCCATCTGCAGATGCATAAATGGGAAGATTCTGTCTTCGCTCAGTAAACAAATCCAATCCCATATGAAAATGGTTGGGACGCATCTCTCCAAAATTCGCATTAAGCTTAACAGGAATGCCCAGCGGATAACGGAAATAACCTAAAATACCCACTTTGCGGTATTGACTTTTTTTTAATTATGACGCAACTTTATGGCTTCGTTTTTGTCTATTATAAAATAAACCGGAGGGATTTATGAAAAGCATTTTACACCTTGTTAGAAAATGGTGGATAGTAGCCGCCGTATTTGTTGGCATTCGTTCAAAAGATGATTTAAAACTGATGCATAAAGAGACTATGAAAATGAATTCTCCTGCAAATGAAATTTTGCTCGATGAATATGAGATAAATACTTACCATAGTTAGTTTCAGCACCATAAATCATTAGGCCAATGTGCTAAAAAAGCGTCAAATTTTAGTTTGGGGCTTTCCTTTTTTTGGGGTTATTTTTGCCGCCGAAAATTAAATCCCTCCATGCCTAAAGATAATTCCATTAAGAGTGTACTCATCATTGGTTCCGGACCTATAATAATTGGACAAGCCTGCGAATTTGATTACAGCGGTACGCAGGCCGCCAGGAGTTTAAGAGAAGAAGGTGTTAAAGTAATTCTTATTAACAGTAACCCTGCCACCATCATGACAGACCCCATGATGGCCGACAGGGTTTATCTTTTGCCCCTTACTGTAGAAAGTATAGAACAGATTTTAGAAGAGAACCAGATAGATGCCGTATTACCAACCATGGGCGGACAAACCGCACTCAATCTTTGTAAAGAAGCAGATGAACTGGGTATTTGGGAAAAATATAATGTGCGGTTGATTGGTGTAGATATTAAAGCCATTGATAAAGCAGAGGACAGGGAAAAATTCCGCCAGTGGATGATTGAAATGGGGATTGGTGTTTGTCCGGCTAAAATTGCCAACTCATTTTTAGAAGGTAAAGAATTTGCACAAACAATCGGGTTCCCATTGGTAATTCGCCCATCATTTACTTTGGGTGGCACTGGTGGTGGAATTGTGTTTAAGAAAGAAGAACTGGATGAAGCATTGAATAATGGATTAACTGCTTCCCCTATTCATGAAGTATTAGTGGAGAAAGCAGTATTGGGCTGGAAAGAATTTGAATTAGAACTGCTGAGAGATAATAATGACAATGTAGTGATCATTTGCAGTGTTGAAAATTTTGATCCGATGGGGGTGCATACTGGTGACAGTATTACGGTAGCACCTGCCATGACACTCAGCGATACTGCTTACCAGGCCATGCGTAACACCGCCATCCGTATGATGCGGTCATTAGGGAATTTTGCCGGGGGATGTAATGTACAGTTTGCATTAAATCCACAAACAGAAGAACTAATAGTAGTGGAAATTAATCCCCGTGTGAGTCGTTCTTCTGCGCTGGCCAGCAAAGCAACGGGTTATCCTATTGCAAAGATTGCAGCAAAACTTGCCATTGGTTATAATTTAGATGAATTAGAAAATCAAATCACCAAATCAACATCCGCTTATTTTGAACCGGCATTGGATTATGTGATTGTAAAAATCCCCCGCTGGAATTTTGATAAGTTCAAAGGAGCAAATGATACACTTGGTTTCCAAATGAAAAGTGTGGGTGAAGTAATGGGTATTGGTAGAAGCTTTGCTGAAGCTATTCAAAAAGCCTGTCAGAGTTTGGAGAATGAGGCAGTTGGTTTGGGTTATTATGGTAAAAGCCTGATGCATGCAGATGATTTGATTGAATACATTAAGATACCAAAATGGGACAGGGTATTCCGTATTAAAGATGCATTGATGGCCGGGGCCAGTATTAAACGAATTTGTGAAAGTACCGGTATTGACCGCTGGTTCATTTACCAGATACAACAAATATGTGAGTGTGAAAAAGAAATTGCGAAATATGATCTGAAGACTTTGCCAGGTGATTTGTTGAAAGAAGCAAAATTCCTTGGCTTTAGTGATGAACAGATCATCCGCATTATGAAAGAAGAAGATGCAGAACAAATTTACCAGCGCAGAAAAGAAATGGGACTAACCCGTGTATTTAAAATGGTAGATACCTGCAGTGCGGAGTTTGAAGCAAAAACGCCTTACTTCTATTCAACTTTTGAAAATAGTACTAAGGGCAATACTGTTGTTTCCAATGAAAGCAAAGTTTCCAATAAAAAGAAGATCATCGTCCTTGGCTCAGGTCCAAACCGTATAGGACAGGGGATTGAATTTGATTACTGTTGTGTACATGGCCTGCTGGCTATTAAAGAATGTGGGTACGAGGCCATTATGGTTAACTGTAACCCCGAAACGGTGTCAACTGATTTTGATATCGCCGATAAACTTTATTTCGAACCCGTTTTCTGGGAACATCTCTGGGAAATTGTGGAATATGAAAAACCAGATGGGGTAATTGTACAGTTAGGCGGACAAACTGCTTTAAAGCTTGCTAAACGCTTACATGAAAAAGGCATCAAAATCATCGGTACATCTTTCGACAACATGGATATTGCAGAAGACCGTGGACGTTTTAGTGATATGCTGAAAGAGTTAGGCATCCCTTACCCAAAATATGGTACTGCTTTTAATACAGATGATGCTATTGAAGTGGCAAAAGAAGTAGGCTATCCTGTTCTTGTTAGACCCAGCTATGTATTGGGTGGACAAAGAATGCGTATTGTTCTGAATGATGAAGAACTGGAAAAAGGTGTATTGAGCTTATTAAAACATTTACCTGGTAATAAAATTTTAATTGATCATTTTCTGGATCGTTGCCAGGAAGCAGAGATAGATGCCATTTTTGATGGAGATGATTTTCATGTAATGGGTGTGATGGAGCATATTGAACCGGCCGGTATTCACAGCGGTGATAGCAATGCGGTGTTACCTCAGTTCAATTTATCTCCGCTGATTGTTCATACCATGGAAGAATATGCGGAGAAGATTGCAAGAGCCTTAAACATAAAAGGTCTTATCAATATCCAGTTTGCCATTAAAGACGGCAATGTGTATGTAATTGAAGCAAACCCAAGAGCCAGCCGCACCACACCATTCATTGCGAAAGCATATCAAATTCCTTATTTGAATATTGCCACTAAAATAATGATCGGTGTTGCCAAACTGAAAGACTTTACTTACGATAAAAAGTTAACAGGGTTCGCCATTAAAGAACCCGTATTCTCTTTCAATAAATTCCCCGGCGTAAATAAAGAGTTAGGACCAGAGATGAAGAGTACCGGTGAAGCTATCCGTTTCATCAAAGACTTGCGTGACCCCTACTTCCGCACTTTGTATAAGGAAAGGAGTATGCACCTGAGTAAATAATTACCTGTTGCCCGTCTGAATCCGGCTATCGCCGGAGTCTGCCGGGTAAAGAAACGTAATGCCATTATTTGTACGAATAATCCCTTCTTCGTAAATTAGATAATGCGATTTACAGAAGGCAATCTTTATCATATTTACAATCGGGGTAATAATAAACAACCGGTTTATTTTACTCCGGCAAACTATATCTACTTCCTGAAACAAGTACGCCATTTTCTTCTACCGCATTGTGACATGTTATGTTATTGCCTGATGCCAAATCATTTTCATTTTCTTGTATTCATCAAACCAACAGGCGATATCAGATACAGGCAAACAGATGTAAAAGAAACAACTAAATCCGGACAGACAATTACCATATCAACAGAAAGGCATCCGCTTGCTGCTGCAATAGGTTATTTACTTAGCTCATATACTCAATCCATCAATAAACAGAATAATACATCTGGTTCGGTTTTCCAGCAGAAAACAAAAGCAAAGGGAATAAATCAGTTTTTGTATGGAGAAACCTGCTTTCACTACATCCATCAAAATCCGCTAAAAGCAGGAATGGTTACTAAAATGGAAGACTGGAGTTATTCTTCATTTACTGACTATGCAGGATTCAGAAACGGTACTTTATGTAACCAACAACTTGCCTGTGAGTTACTAAATTTAAATAAAGAAACATTTTATGAAGATTCATATAAAGTAATTATGGATGAAGCAGTAAACAATATTTTTTAAACTCAAACAAATTACCCGGCAGACTCCCGCCATAGCGGGATTCAGACGGGTGGACTATGCCTTATATAAAATACACCTGGAAAGAAGCTCCATTCATTCGTCTTATCATTCCACTGATAGCAGGCATTCTTTTGCAATGGAACTTGAATATTACCTCAACAATTGCATGGACAATACTCATTACTTCACTTATAGCTTTCATCGTATTCTCTTTTGCCAAAGTTGGTTTTCTTTTCAAATGGAATAAACTAAATGGTGTATCTATCAACTTGCTACTGATTGCACTGGGCATGTTGCTGAGTTATTATAAGAACATGGCTCATCAGCAAAACTGGATCAGCAAGTTTTATCAGCCTGGACAAGCAATGAAGTTGACACTGGAGGAACCATTATCAGAAAAAGCAAAATCCTATAAATCAGTCGCATCAGTTCTATTGCTGCCAGATAGTAATGATGCCAAACCGGTTAAGGGAAATATCGTCCTCTATTTCCAGAAAGCCAGCAGTATTTTAAATTTGGATTATGGTTCTCAAATCATCATCACTAAGAATCTTCAGCCAATAAAGAACTCTAATAATCCCGGCACTTTTAATTATGAACGTTATGCTGCCTTCCAGGATATTTATTACCAGGTTTATTTAAAGCCAAACGAATTTGTTATACTGAATACAAAAGAGGAGAATGCATTCAGCAAATTCATTTTTCAGACAAGAAAGAAAATAGTTTCCATTCTCAGCACCTACATTCCAGGCGATAAAGAAAGTGGTTTGGCCGAAGCATTGCTTATTGGCTACAAAGATGATTTGGATATGACGCTGGTGCAATCTTATTCCAATACTGGTGTGGTGCATGTGGTGGCTATCTCCGGTTTGCATTTGGGCTTAATATATTGGCTGCTCAACTTATTACTAAAACCATTTTATAAAAGAAAACACACCCGGTGGTTGAAACCTGTTTTAGTAATAGCCGGTTTATGGCTTTTTGCTATTTTAGCCGGGGCTGGTCCATCTGTTATTCGTTCAGCGGTAATGTTTACCTGCATCGTTATTGGTGAAAGTTTAAAAAGACCCACTTCTATTTACAACACCTTAGCAGCATCAGCATTTCTGTTGCTCAGTTATAACCCATTCTGGTTATGGGATGTAGGCTTTCAATTATCGTATGCAGCTGTACTGAGTATCGTAATTTTTATGAAACCAATTTATGACTGGTTTTATATTCAAAATAAAATGCTTGACTTTATTTGGAAACTGAATACTATAACCATCGCTGCGCAAATATTAACGGTGCCGGTAAGCATTTATCATTTTCACCAGTTTCCTAATTATTTTTTATTTACCAATATCCTTGCTGTTCCATTATCCAGCTTAATTGTTTTAGGTGAAATATTATTATGCACTGTTTCCATCATTCCATTGCTGGCAAAATATGCTGGTATTGCACTGCATTGGTTAATATGGGTGATGAATAGTTTTGTGGAGCATATGGGAAGTCTTCCATTTTCCCTTTGGGATAGTTTGTACTTCAGTATTCCTCAATTGATTTTATTATATGCCGCTATTATTGGTTTATCATTTTGGTTACTTCAAAAAACAAAAACAGGATTAAAAGCAGGATTGATTTTCTTTATAGGATTTATGATGTTAAGAAGCTGGTCATTTTATCAGTCATCACAGCAACAAAAAATAATTGTGTACAATGTTCCTCAGCACACGGCAATTGATTTTATAAATGGAAGAGAATATGGATTTGTTGGCGACAGTATTTTACTGGAAGATGATTTTCTCCGCAACTTTCATCTGAAGCCTTCGAGGATATTGCACCGGATGAATTTAACAGATTCACTCAATACATTAAGTACTACAAACAATTATTTCCTCTTTGGCGATAAAAAAATTTTATTGATTGACACAAATTATCGCTTTGAGCCACTACCTGAAAAAATAAAAGCAGATATCGTCATCCTCTCTAAAAATCCCAAACTATATATTAATAATTTGCTTAAATCGGTTGACTGTAAGCAAATCATCATTGATGCTTCCAATTCAAAATGGAAAGTGGACAAATGGCAGCAGGATTGCTCAAATGCAGGCCTGCCCTGCTTTTCGGTTGTTGATAAAGGGGCTTTTGTGATGAACTTCCGTTAAATTACCTTTGCGCCTGCCCGCCGAAGTAATAACAAAGGAGGGCCACCTTGCTTGCCGTATCCCATTCAATCTTCAAATTTTATGAACAAAAAAATTCAGTCAGCACTTATTTCCGTTTTTTATAAAGACGGGCTTGAAACTATTGTACAGCAACTGCATTCACTCGGTATAACCATTTATTCAACGGGTGGCACTCAAAAGTTTATAGAACAATTGAACATCCCGGTAATAACAGCCGAATCTGTAACAGGTTATCCTTCTATTTTAGGAGGAAGAGTAAAAACATTACATCCTTCTGTATTTGGTGGTATATTGGGCAGAAGAGATAATGAAACAGATGTACAGGAGATGAAGCAATTCAGCATTCCGGAAATTGATCTGGTGATCGTGGATCTGTATCCTTTTGAAGAAACTGTTGCTTCCACCACTGATGAAAAATTAATCATTGAAAAAATTGATATCGGCGGACCTTCTATGATCCGTGCCGCCGCCAAAAATCATAAAGATGTGGTAGTGGTCGCCAGCAAAGCAGATTACTCATTGCTGGAACAAATACTGGCAGAACAAAAAGGTGAAACAAGTTTAGAACAAAGAAGAACATTTGCTGCCAAAGCATTTGATGTGTGTACTGGTTATGATATTGCTATCTCCAATTATTTTAATCAAACCAGTTTCTCAAATCCTTTCGGCGCTAAAAAGAATGTGTTGCGTTATGGAGAAAATCCGCATCAGCAGGGAATTTTTTATGGCAACTTAGAGGATGTGTTTGAAAAACTGCATGGAAAAGAATTATCATATAACAATTTAGTAGATGTAGATGCTGCCGTACAGATAATAAAAGAATTTACTGAAACAACTTTTGCTATCATCAAACACACCAATGTGTGCGGTATTGCATCAAGAAATACAGTTAAAGAAAGCTGGGATGCAGCATTAGCCGGCGATCCTGAAAGTGCCTTTGGTGGTGTATTAGTTTGTAACGGCACTATTGATAAAGCAACTGCCGAAGCTATCAATGAAATTTTCTTTGAAGTATTGATCGCTAACAATTTTGATGCAGATGCATTAGCTGTATTACAAACGAAGAAAAACCGCATCCTATTAAAACAAAAACCAGCGGCATTACCCACCCATCAATACAAAACTGTTTTGAACGGGATACTTACACAACAAAATGATGTGGGTAATTATACCGATTGGAAAGAAAGTGGTGGAAGAGAAACATCTGCAACCGAAAAAGAAGACCTGATCTTTGCCAATATTGTTTGCAAGCATTTAAAATCAAATGCCATTGCTTTGGTAAAGAACAAACAACTCTCCGGCAAAGGTTGCGGACAAACCAGTCGCATTGACTCTTTAAGACAGGCAGTTGAAAAAGCCAAACAATTTAATTTTGATTTGCATGGTGCGGTAATGGCCAGTGATGCGTTCTTCCCTTTCAATGATTGTGTAAAGCTGGGGCATGAAGCAGGCATTACTGCTTTCATTCAACCGGGCGGTTCTATTCGTGATAACGACTCCATTGAATATTGTAAACAAAACAACCTGGCAATGGTAATAACAGGCTTAAGACATTTTAAACACTAAGTTTTCTTAGTTTAAGAAACAGCAGCAAAAAATTCATGTCGCATCAGCACAGAAAAAGAGCGTTAGCTTCCGTTGCACTTATCAGCTTTACATGGGGAACAACCTGGTTAGCCTCCAAGTTAGCGGTAACAGAATATCATATGCCTCCTTTGCAAACCGGAGCGTTGAGGTTTACGCTGGCAGGAATTATTTTTCTTACTTATTTTTTTATACGTGGCTACCGGTTACCAGGCCTAAAGCAACTGGGTAAACTAATTATTTTAAGTTGTTTCTTTCTTGTATTCAGCAATGGACTTACTTTGCAAGCATTGGCTTTTCCCGGCATGAGCAGCGGTATTGGTTCTGTTGTAGGTGCAACGGTTCCTTTATGGGTTGCAATGCTCAGTATTTTTATTCTTCGGAATCAAAAACTCACCATTCAAATTTTTATTGGTCTCATACTTGGATTTGGTGGTATTATCATCATTTTTGCCGACGATCTTCATGCTTTTGCCAACCCCAAATTTGAAAAATCAATTTTATTGCTTGTACTGGCATCTTTATCCTGGAGCATTGGTACTTTATTTAATGCTAAAAAAGATAAAACGATTGATCCATTTTACAGTCTTGGCTGGCAAATGTTTTTATGCGGGTTATTATTATTTGTGTGGTCGTATAAAATTGAAACAATGGTTCCGCTAACTTCCATTGATTATCATGTTTGGTTATGTATTGCGTATCTGATCATAATTGGTTCAGCTATATCGTTTGTGGCCTATATTTACGCATTAAAACATTTGCCTGCTGCACAGGTATCTATCTATGCCTATATTAATCCAATCATTGCATTAATACTTGGCTTTTTCTGGAGGCATGAACAGCTTAACTGGTATATTGCTTTAGGAGCACTGGTAACCTTAATGGGTGTGTACCTTGTAAATAATGCGTTTAATAAACAACCGGAGATAGAAGATCAGGCAGATTGATGAAAGTCCCAGTACATATCTTCTCTTAAAAACAATTCATACATTCCTTTCCACCCGGAAAACATGGGATCTGTTCCAAGAAAATGGTTGTGCCAAATAGTGACAAAAGTGCCGTTTACTTTATTAACTGCTGCATAAAGTTGCTGCATTTCTTTATATGCCTGTTCTGTTGTTTGTTTTAATTCATAAAAAGAATTGGCGTCCATAAAACAAAATGGGTAAATAGTAAGATTTGTAGTTTCATTTTTTGACAGATCAAACCATTTAAAAGGAGAAGCAACAGATGCCCGGAAACCATTAATAGTTCCATAACCCATAGAGAAATCTAACTCTATACCTTCCTTTACCAGTCGCTGATAGGTTTCAGGTAATTTCATTTTTATATAATGCTGGCGGCTGATAACAATGTTCCGGTTGCCTGCGAGCATTCCCATTGTTTCAATTTCTTTCCGCAGTATTGTTTCGCTTTCGTTACTCTTCCACGACGGATGAACACCTACAAAATATTTTTCAGCATGGCGTTTAATCAGCTGCTGAAATTCCTCGTTATCCGGTGAAATATTTTTATCATACCCTTCCTGCTTTTCTGCCACAAGAAAAAAATAAACAGGGAGTAAATTTAATTCTTCGTGTATATCGTCGAGCCACTCGTAACAATCAAATGGATCTTGCTCATCACCCTGTACTACTTCAATGCGTTTTTTTAACATAGTCCATTCGCCTTTGAATACATTTTTTAAAAAACCACCGGTATTTCTTTTTACTCCTTTATTACGGAAAGAGAAAGCGATATCAATATCGTATGTGGGAATAAACCTAAAATCATTAGCCGGTAATTTTAGTGAAGGAAATATAAGACGTAATGTTTTTTTTAATTCCTCCGACCAGATATTAACCAATGGCAAATGAAGAAAATTTTCTTTATACGATAATGATGCGGTGTGCGGAAAACGGCCATACTCATCTTCATCAAAAGGCAAATATTCTTCGTACCGGCTGACCAAATAAAAAGAAGCAGCAAAAACATCAAAGCCGATATCGCCTTCTGTTTGAAAAAAAACGTTTACCCCATTATTATTTGAACAGGTTATAGACTGGGGTTGAATGCTGTTTTCAAAAAGTAATCCATGCGGAACTATATGCAGTTCTTTGTCATCAACAGGTTCTTTACTGTAGTTTATTTTGGGGCCCGTGTGTGACTGATAAACCGATTTATCTGTTGTAATATCAGGCTGCACACAACATAATTGCCGCAACAATAAATCTGTGATGTATTGAAATCTTGATGTGTTATTTTCTGTAAAAACCAATATCATTTGCATCCTGAATAGATATACAATTTAAGGAAGCAGTTGCAAATTGTAAGCAAATATTTTACACACCGTAAAATTACTGAGCAGTTATCGGATACTTTTTTTCTCTTTCCAAAGTTGATTGAATGTTTTTGATGGAAACTGTAATTCACTCCGGTTTTGCTTCCACGCCTTAAATAAATTATTCACCATCCAGTTCTTCATTTTCTGACTACCAAGATTCATCCACTTACGATTCAGAGATGCTTGTTTCCACACTGCCCATGCTGTTTTTTCGGCAAATGAATTATCTCCTTCTTCTACTGCTTCGTGACGGTTTTCTAATAACAATTCATGCAGATTAATTTTTACAGCACACACTTCTGTACAATTACCACAGAGTGAGGAGGCATAACTTAAATGTTTGTATTCGTCAATCCCTTTTAAATGGGGTGTAATAACGCTGCCAATAGGTCCACTGTAGGTAGTACCGTATGCATGTCCTCCAATATTTTTATAAACAGGACAAGCATTCAAACAAGCGCCACAACGAATACAGTATAAACTCTCTCTCGCTTTTTCGTTGGCAAGAATATTTGTTCTGCCATTATCCAGCAATATCACATACATTTCTTCAGGTCCATCTTTCTCACCTTCTTGCCTGGGGCCGGAAACAATGCTATTATAAACAGTAATTTTTTGCCCTGTTCCGTAAGTAGCCAGTAAAGGCCAGAACAGTCCCAGGTCACTCATGGAAGGAATTACTTTTTCAATACCAACAATTACAATATGTGTTTTTGGAAAAGCACAACTTAATCTTGCATTGCCTTCGTTTTCTGTAACAGCAATACTCCCCGTATCTGCTATTATAAAATTGGCCCCGGTAACGCCAATTTCTGCCTGCACATATTTTTGACGTAACATATGACGGGCTACCTGTGTTAACTGCTCGGGGTTTAATTTAGGATCTGTACCTAATTTATCAGCAAAGAGTTTAGCAACATCTTCTTTGCTTTTGTGCATTGCAGGCGTAACAATATGGTAAGGCGCTTCTCCATCGAGCTGCTGAATATATTCGCCCAGATCTGTTTCCACACTTTCAATATTATTTTTTTCCAGGAAATCATTCAGGTGAATTTCTTCCGTCACCATGGATTTACTCTTTACAATTGTTTTACAGTTTTTCTTTTGGCAAATGGTCAAAATCTCATCCAGGGCTTGTTGTGCTGTTTCCGCCCAAATAACTTTTCCGCCCCGCCGGGAAAAATTGAGTTCAAAATCTTCCAGTTGTTTATCCAATGTTTCAATGGCTCTCCATTTTACATTCTTTGCTCTTTCCCTTGCAAGATTTACATCTGCAAACTGCTGTTTTCCCATGGGAACAACAGCATTATATTTACCAATATTAAAATTGATTTTGCGGCGATGTTCTTTATCTCCGGCTTTAATGGTACTCTTTGCTATAAATGTTGAAACAATTTCACTCATAAATATTTAGTTGAAAACTTACTCTTCTGCCTCCATTCTCTTTTCTTCGTTAAAATAAACAGTTGCTGTGGTCACCAGCATTTCATAAAATTCTTCTCCGAATTTTCGTATTAAAGGCTCTTTTAAAAATTCATATACTGGTACTTTTAATTTTTCGCCTAAACCACAGGCAGGTTTACATAATGTTTCCCTTGGAATATAATTTACCAGCCAGGTAGTTTTATCTTTTGATTTTTTAGCGATGATAGGAAATAAATGACAGGAAATTGGTTTTTTCCATTTTATTTTTCCATCATAATATGCCTGCTCAAAAGAACATTTAATCAACCCATTCTTCTCCCGGTAGGCATACACACATATTTCGTTATCACTGGCAAGTGTTGGTGTTACCCAACCAAAATCCTTGTGATAAACGTATTTACCTTTTGTTTCAATTTCTGTGATTGCTTCTGTAGTAAGGTATGGCTTTACTGTTTCATAAAGTTCCAGTACCAAATCCAGTTCTTCGTCTGCCAGCGGGGCGCCGGCATCACCTTCTTCACAACAACCACCTTTGCATTTGCTCAAATCACATACAAACTGTTTGGATACCACATCGTCACTTATTAGTATATTATCTATTGCTATCACTGGTAATTCATTAATCAGTCAAAGGTAGCACAGATGAGGTGTATATAGTTGAAGCGTTTAACAAAATGGTAACTTTTTAATTATGTAAACAGTATGGGTAATGCATCTGGTTAATAAAGAAACTATATGAAATACCTGCTGGATTTTTTACTGATATTAATGATGACGGGAACAATTAGTACCGTTATGGCGCAAAAACAGGTGGCGGGAAAAATAATTTCTTCCAAAAAAGTGGTTCATATCAGGAAAAGAAATAAAGGCCTGGAAAAACGCCCGGTTCCAAAAGTTGCCATAAAAAATCTGAAAGCTATTTATGATAACTAATTAAGGTTTACACATAGGTTTACAAGTAGCCGTCCTGATTCTTCAGGATGGCTTTATTTTTTCCAGCGAAGGGAATTTATCAGTTGTTTAATATCCTGGAAGAGGAATTGACTGACAGGTTTTACAGAATCCTCATTTGGGGTGGCATTGAAGTACAGAGCTCCACGGATAAAGTTCCTGGTCGAATCTGTAAGATAAAACTGTTTGAGAGATGCTGCATTACCGCCCACTTCAAAAATAAATCCATTTACGCCAGGAGAAGGATGAATTTCTATTTCATCAATTGAATTTGCTTTAATGGAATGTTTATTCGTTAGAGCAAATGCATCGTTAATCAATTTGCTGAGTGTGTTTATGCCAACCGAATCTTTATAGCCGGCTGCTGTCTTCTCTTTAAATAAAACTTTTTCATTTATACTCAGGTAACTCAAATAAATTTTGGCATCGTACTGAGGAAAGTCAATATTAATCCAAAAGGGATTTTGGGGTTTATCATCAAAAAAAGTGCTGTCCTGTGTTATGGTTCCGTAGGTGGGATAATCAAAACTGTAAGGAAAATCCTGTCTGTTAAATGATCTGTATTCTTTTTTTTGAGGGAGATCAATCCTGTAGTAGCCACGTGGTTTTGAAGTTGAATCTGAATTGCATGAAACCAGGATTGCACCAAAGAATATTACAGAAATAAATAGAAGAAAAAAAGATTTTTTCATCAGTCAAATTTACAATTAATCCAGAGGCGGGGGGTGGACAGTGACTTTTACTTTTTGTATCCGGTTTTTACTGATATCAATTACAGTAAAATCAAAATCTCCCGATTTTATAACTTCATTGTTTTTGGGGAATTCCCCTGCTATTTCCAATACCAGGCCAGCCAACGAATCACTTTCCCCCCGTACTTTATCAAATGTATCCAATGGTATATCCATAGCTTTGCATACGTCATGGATCATGGTTTTCCCTTCAAACAAAAAGTTGTAATCATCTATTTTTTTATTGCCGCTTTCTTCTTCATCAAATTCATCTTTAATATCACCAATAATTTCTTCCATTATATCTTCCAGTGTTACAATTCCGCTGGTACCACCAAATTCATCCACAACAATTGCAAAATGAATCCGCTTTAACTGAAACTCCTGAAGCAGGTCATCAATTAACTTTTGCTCATGTACAAAACAGGGTTGACGAATTAATGTATGCCAGTCAAAATTTAACTGTTCATGCAAGTGTGGTAATAAATCTTTCGTATGAAGTATTCCCTTGATTTCGTCCAGGGTTGTATGATAGACCGGAAGCCTGCTGTAATGTAATTCCTCCACTTTTTCTTTTACCAGCAGAAAGTTCAGGCCAAATTCAATACCACTTACGTCGAGCCTGGTTTTCATGATCTGTTTGACGGTGATATTGCCAAACTTCACGATCCCTTTTAATATATTTTTTTCTTCCTGAGTTGTATCCTCATCTACTGTTAAATCAATAGCATGATCAATTTGTTCAAGGCTGTAAGCTGCCGCATCCTTAGGTCCCAGTTTATTTTCAATAGCATCAGAATAACTTACCAGCCATAAACTCATTCTTCTAAAAAAATAATTGAAAAACTCTACTGCGGTTAAAATAACAGGGTTATAAGCAAACATTAAGTTATGCTGGGTGGCCATCACTTTGGGCATTACTTCTCCAAATAATACCAGTAAAAAAGTAACACATACCACTTTTACTAAAAATGATACCCAAAAAACCTGGTAGAGTTGAGGAGAATTTTCAATTAGACCATCAATTAAAAAATTTGTAAGTAAAATGATGGCAATATTTATCAGGCTATTGGCAATTAACATAGAAGCCAGCAATGTTTTGGGTGTATCAAGTAATTGTAATATTCGTTTTGCCGAAGGGTGATTTTTAGTCTTCAGCATATTAATATCTTTATAAGTAAGTGAAAAAAAAGCTACTTCGGCACCCGAAATGCAAAAAGACATAGCAAGCAATAAAATGATTGAAACAATCATTATGGTTATAGCCTGTACATTCATTATGGCTAATATGGTTGGAGCAAACCCAACAGGCATTATTTCAATAACCGAATGATAAACCAAAGCTTGCCGGTTTTTATGAACAATCAGCAACAATTGTTGCTTTTATAAATTCAGGCAGGTCAAACGGCCTGCCTGAAGAATGGCAAAATTAATAATTCAGTAGTAATTAAAAGGGTAAATCATCAGCAGGTTCACCAATTGGTGGCAACTCTCCTGAATTAAAAGGTTCGGCACCCGTATCGGCCCCATGAGATCCGTGTAAACCATCTCCCGTTCTTTTATCAAGCATTATAAGATTGTCACCAACAACTTCCGTGGCAAATTTTCTTATACCCTCTTTATCTTCCCAGCTACGGGTTTTTAAACGTCCTTCAATATAAACAAGGCTTCCTTTATGCAGATATTTATGCGCCAGTTCTGCCAAACCCCGCCACAGTACTACAGTATGCCATTCCGTTTGGCTTACCAGTTTACCGGTTCTGTCTTTAAAAGTTTCTGTAGTTGCCAGGGGAAATTTGGCTACAGCAATATTTCCTTCCAGAAATTGAACATCGGGATCTTTACCCAGGTTGCCAATAAGCATTACTCTGTTTACTCCTCTCATGACTTTTTCTTTTGATTCATTAATTATTGGGCTGTCAATCGTAGTTTAAATATACATTATTTTATTGGCAATTGTAACCGTTTATCAGAAAAGTACATTGTCTTTATTGCCATCTTCATGCCATGAATTAATTAACCTGGGAAATGGGATTTTCTTTACCGATCTTTTATTCAACAGTAAAAAATCAGTTAATGAAAGAATTGGGTTTTTAACTTTGATTGTTAAAAACCTTCCATGAATAGTTTGATGGCTTAACTGCTGTTTATACCACCGTGATATTACTATCAACTCACCTTTTTGTTTACCCATAACCCTTTTGTAAAGAGATGATTTTAAAAAAGATGTTACATCTTCCGGTGAAGAAATTTCAATTGAAACGTATTCGAACAAATTCTGCCACACATCTTTTTCTATTCTTTTTCTTACATAAACTTTATTATTAAAATCGATCACCAGAAAATAAAACCACCTCTCCTTTTTAGAAATTTTCTTTTCTTTATAAGGCAATTGACTTATTGTATCATTATTGAATGCAACACAGTTTTTCTGTAAAGGACATTCTTGGCAAATTGGTTGTAACGGCTTACATACTGTAGCTCCAAAATCCATAATGGATTGGTTATATAAACCTGCTTTATCAGCAGCCATACAGTCATTCGCAATTTCCTGAAACCTTTTTTTCCCTTCACTGGTGTCTACTGCTATATTTATACCAAAATACCTGCTTAAAACCCGCATTACATTTCCATCAAGCACTGCATACGGAAGGTTATAAGCAAAGGAAGCAATTGCTGCAGCTGTATATGGTCCTACACCCTTAAGACCAACGATCTCTTCATATTTTGTGGGGAAATTGCCTTTGTACTTATTAGTGATAGTTCTTGCGGTGGTGAGCAAGTTTTTGCAACGGGAATAATAACCTAATCCTTCCCACATCTTAAAAACTTTTTCATCCTTTGCTTTTGAAAGCTTTTGAACAGTAGGAAATGTTTTAAGAAATTTCTCATAATAAGCCCACCCCTGTTCAACCCTTGTTTGTTGCAGAATAATTTCACTTAACCAGATTTTGTAGGGGTCTTTTTCCCCTTTCCAGGGCATTTTTCGTTGATTCGTCTCCTTATCCCATTTCAACAGTGTGGTTGTGAAATAAGTCTTTTTATCATTTTTATATAACTCCTTTGTAATGAATCGTTTCATTTTAGAATTTCAAACGCAAGTTAATCAATATTTTCTGCTAATAATCAATGACTTATATAATTTAAAGGTTTCAAAATATGATCTTATTGAATTGATACACAAGATTTTGGCTCAAATTTTTGGTGTTTTTAAAAATCTTTGTCTTACATTAGAGGAACTTAACCTCCTTAAAACCAACTAAACAATGAGAAAGGCGGATTTAATAAATCAAATTTCAGAAAAAACCGGCATCCCAAAGGTTGATGTACTGGTTACATTGGAAACTATGTTCAAAGAAATTAAAGAATCTCTTTCCAATGGTGAAAATATTTACGTTCGTGGTTTTGGAAGTTTTATTACTAAGAAAAGAGCCGCCAAAATAGGCCGTAATATCAAGAAAAATACTGCGGTGCATATTCCCGAACATTATATACCGGCTTTTAAGCCTGCAAAAGAATTTGTTCAGGAAGTTAAGAGTAAACGGCCTGTTCAATAACTTTGCGGCTCAATTATATTAAGTGAAAAAACAACAGGTCCTTTTAATCTGTACTGGTATTTTATTAGTTGTTTTCCTCTTCAAATTTGGAAAAACAGCCGCACCGGGAAAATCTGCTGATCGTACTTCTGTACAAAATCAACCCATCGCTTTTGATTTTGAGTCTTTTATTGATTTCTCGAAAAAGAATTTAACCCCTTCTCAGTCAGCATATATTACCGGGCTAGAGAATTCTGTCATTCGGGGAGCGGTAAAAGACCAGCAGATAAAAGTTTATCACCAACTAGCACATTACTGGAAAGACAGCCTTAATCAAAATATTCCTTATATAGGTTATATTGGAAAGGCTTCCAGGTTGGAAAATTCGGAAAAAAGCCTCACCTTTGCTGCCCGCAACTTTTTTGAGACTTCAAGAGAAGTAAATGAACCGTCGATAAAGAATTGGATGTCAGGAGAAGCGGAAGATCTTTATAATAAAGCATTAGCAATTAATCCGGCAAACGATTCAGCAAAAGTTGGGCTGGGAGCTGTTATATTATTTAGTGGAACCCATTCTCCGATGGAAGGAATCAAACTTATTAAAGAAGTAGCGGAGAAAGACAGCACTAATATGTATGCTCAATTTATGTTGGGTTATGGGTCAATTGTATCTCAGCAATGGGACAAAGCCATTGAGAGGTTTGAAAAAGTTCTTTCCAAAGAACCTGAGAATGGGGAGGCTATGTTACTTCTGGCTGAAGCTTACGAGCAAAAAGGGGATAAAGCCAATGCCCGAAAATGGTATGAAAAAGAAAAAGAAATGCTTAAAAAGCTGGCGAAAGAACGGAATGAAAAAGTACCGGATGAGTTTATAAAAGCATTGGACGACCGGATTAATGCATTGAAATAGATTTTTTAATTTTTAAATATTATTAGTGTTATGCCTTGTGGTAAGAAAAGAAAACGTCATAAAATTGCGACTCATAAGCGTAAAAAACGCTTAAGAAAGAATCGTCATAAGAAGAAATAATTTAAACTCTTCTGAAGGCTATTCTTATAAGCCGGAAGTAAGAACTAGCTTCCGGCTTCTTTTTACACTGAATAAATAGTTTCGCTGAAATTTTACGAAAAATAACTATTCAGTATCTCTTCTAACAATTTCCAAAGGTGTGTGATGGTTGATTGTTTAGAGTGATTGTTTATGCCTAACAAAGAACTTATTATTAATGCGGCTCCACAAGGTGTTGAAATTGCCTTGCTGGAAGACAAAAAGCTGGTTGAATTACACCAGGAACATGCAGACTCTGATTTTGCCGTGGGAGATCTCTATCTTGGTAAAGTAAAGAAGCTGATACCCGGTATGAATGCTGCTTTTGTAGATGTTGGTTTTGAGAAAGACGGCTTTCTTCACTACACCGACCTGAGCCCTTATGTACGCTCCATTTTAAAATTTACCCAACAGGCCATAGTTGATAAATCTGAGGAAGGTTTTCAGTTTTCTGCTTTTCAATTAGAGCCTGAGATCATTAAAACCGGCAAGATTGCTGAAGTTATGAATGGGCGCCCAAATGTGCTTGTTCAAATTCTTAAGGAACCAATAGCAGCCAAAGGCCCAAGGTTAAGTTGCGAAATTTCCCTGCCCGGCCGTTTTGTAGTATTAACTCCTTTTAATGATATAATAGCAGTTTCCAGAAAAATTCATTCAGGAGATGAACGGCGTCGTTTACAAAAAATAGTAGAAGCTATTAAAACCAAAAACTTTGGTGTAATTGTTCGTACCGCTGCTGAGGGCAAATCAACCGCAGAATTACATGAAGATCTTACTACATTAATTGCTACCTGGCACACTATTCAAAGTAATTTAAAAACCGCTGTCGCCCCTGCAAAAATTTTCAGCGAGCAAACGAAAACAACCAGCATACTCAGAGACCTATTAAATGAAGATTTTAACCGCATTGTAGTTAACGACAAAAATATATTCAACAGTACAAAAGCGTACATCCAGAAAATAGCACCAGATAAGGCTGAGATTGTAAGTTTTTACAGTAATGGTTCGCCAATATTTGACAGTTTTGGTGTAACCAAACAAGTGAAAGCTGCATTTGGAAAAACAGTAAACCTTCCCAGCGGGGCCTATTTAATTATTGAACATACAGAAGCCCTGCATGTCATTGATGTAAACAGTGGTTATAAAAGTGTGAGCAGCAACCAGGAAGAAAATGCCCTGCAAACAAACCTCGAAGCTGCTGATGAAATTGCCCGTCAATTAAGGCTTCGTGATTTAGGTGGGATTATTGTTGTGGACTTTATTGATATGAAGCTTCCGGATAATAAAAAGAAGCTGATGGAAGCAATGGATGGGTTCATGAATACTGACAGGGCCAAGCATGCCGTTCTACCAATTTCTAAATTTGGGCTGATGCAAATTACCCGGCAACGTATGAAACCGGAGTTAATGATCAATACGCAGGAAGTATGTCCCAGTTGTGGCGGTACCGGCAAAATTGCTTCTACACTCATACTGGAGGATGAAATAGAAAAAAACCTGAATTACCTGGTTATGCAAAAACATTCAGGATTAACAGTAATGGTTCATCCTATTGTACTGGCATATTTAACAAAAGGATTCCCAAGCAGGCGTTTAAAATGGAGGTGGAAGTATAAACAAAGCATTAAAATTAAATCCAACTCCAATTATCATTTAACAGAATATCATTTTTTTGATACCAACGAAGAAGAGATAAAACTTTGATGAATCAAATTAATTTCCTCTCCTTTTAATTTTTTGCTGATATACCTTAGAGGCTAGTCAATAGCAATCATACTAATTTCAACATTTACGTTTTTGGGCAACCCCTTTACGGCGATGGTTTCTCTTGCGGGAAAAGTTGTATTAAAATATTTGCCATACACTTCATTAACATCTGAGAACAAAACCATATCACTTAAAAAAATAGTTGTTTTAACTACATTATTAAAATTCATTCCTGCTTCCTGCAATATTGCCTTAAGATTATGCATTACCTGGTGCGTCTCCATTGTAATATCAGTCATCGCCAGCTCACCAGTATCCGGAACCAATGCAATTTGTCCGCTTATAAACAACATGTTCCCTGTTTTAACTGCCTGGCTATAAGGACCAATAGGCGCAGGCGCATTTAACGTGTTAATAATGGTTTTGTTCATACATTACTTTTTTGCAAGAAAGATAAAATTGCAAAACTTTCCTTCAAGTAACAAACCTATTTTTGCCTATTAACGGCAGCGTATGAAAATACTTGTTATTGGAACCATAGAGCAGCAGAATGAATTCAGGGTAAAAAAATTACCTGATGCTTCTGAAGTTTTTTTCTTATCTGATCCCGGTCAAATAAATATGGTTCCTTCTGCCTTTACAATTTTTGACCTGGGGTTTGAGCCAGACTCGGAAAGAATAAAATTATTAGCATCCATCAATAAGCCTGTTTTTATTAATTCGGTAATAAATTCATTAAAAGGGTTACATCTGCCCGATAATTTTATAAGAATCAATGCCTGGCCTGGCTTTTTTGAAAGATCGGTAACGGAAGTTGCAATAGGTTATCGTGAGCAAGAGCAAAGCGTTCAAACCGTTTTTCAACTACTCCAATGGCCCTTTCAAATAGTGCCTGATACGCCGGGAATGATCAGTGCAAGAGTTATTTCCATGATAATAAATGAGGCTTATTTTGCCTTGGGCGAAGGTGTTAGCACCAAAAAAGAAATTGATGTAGCCATGAAACTTGGAACAAATTATCCTTTGGGACCTTTTGAATGGTGTGAAAAGATAGGTTATAGTAATATCTATAAACTTTTACTGAAACTTTCCGCAACCAACGAACGATACGCTATTGCACCTTTACTGATAAAAGAAGTGCAGTCAAATGAAAATATATTATGGCGTTGATTCTGAATATTGATACCTCTGCAGAAACCGCTTCCGTTAGTTTGTCTAACAATGGAAGTTTAATAAA
This sequence comes from Sphingobacteriales bacterium, assembly GCA_016185185.1. Lineage (GTDB taxonomy): Bacteria > Bacteroidota > Bacteroidia > Chitinophagales > Chitinophagaceae > AWTP1-9. The sequence continues at coordinate 41,629 of JACPOD010000064.1, forward strand.
GATATTTTCAAATAACCAGCCAAAAGATCATGCAAGTTTTATTCAACAAGCCATTAAATCACTTCTACTGGAAGCTTCTATAGATATTAATGACCTGTCTGCTATCGCTGTTACAGAAGGTCCGGGTTCTTATACCGGGCTAAGAATTGGTATGGCTTCTGCAAAAGGTTTATGTTATGCTTTAAATATTCCCTTAATTACACTTTCTACTTTAAAGGTTATGACCAATGCAGCTATAATACAACTGCAAAAAACAGGAGAAACCATTGAGCCGGGCGATTTATTCTGCCCAATGATCGACGCAAGAAGAGAAGAAGTTTTTACAGCAGTTATAGATAAGCAACTTGAATATATAATAAAACCAACGCCTTTAATACTCACAGCTGAAGTTTTTATCGGACAATTATCTACCTGTAAAATCTTTTTTTACGGGAGTGGCTCATTCAAATTTAAAAAGTTGTGTAACCATCCAAACGCCCAATTTATACATGTGTCATTTAATGCAATGGATATGATATTCCTTGCCCATCAGTGTTTCAGCCTGAAAACCTTTGCAGATTTTGCCTATACTGAGCCTTATTACGGAAAGGATTTTCATTCTTCTGCCAAAATATAAAGTCCCCGTTCGTCCCATTTTTAGTTACCATTAATCATTTATCTGTTTTATAAAGAATTCACATTGTATCTTTGCAATGAATAACTCGTTTTTAAATTAAAAGGTATTGGTCTATCCTATGGCGGAATTATTAACTGCCCACACATTAACGGTGGTATCTGAAAATGACAGCAGCGCTGAAATCAAAGTAGATTACTTAGCCATTAAAAAAGCAGCCGTTGTATTAAGAGCCATCAATCACAAACTTCGTCAGCAAATCCTCCATCTGATTGAGGAGAACAAGCGGATGACAGTAACAGAAATTTACGTTCAATTAAGATTAGAACAATCTGTTGCTTCTCAACATCTTGCTATCATGCGCCGTGCAGGTATTGTTAAAACTACCCGGGAAGGGAAGTTTATCTGGTATTCGGTTAACACCAAACGCCTGCAGGAAATTTCAAAGTTTGTATCCGATCTGTTGGGCTAAATTGTTTACGGGCATTATGCATTAAATTCTGTTATTAAACGGACGAGGTTTTTATTGCCCGTATCTTTTTTATCTTTGCTCAAATTTTAATGCATGTTTGTAAAACAATTATATACTAACTGTCTCAGTGAAGCCGCTTATTATATTGAAAGTAAGGGAGAAGCGGCAATTATTGATCCCCTCAGAGATGTTGAGGTGTATTTACAACTTGCTGAAGAGAGGAATGCAAAAATCAAATATATTTTTGAAACTCATTTCCATGCTGATTTTGTAAGTGGTCATCTTGATTTAAGTTCCAAAACGAATGCTCCGATTATTTATGGCCCCAATACTGTAACAAATTTTCCTGTTACGGTAGCTAAAGACGGAGAACAATTTAAAATTGGTGACCTGGCAATTGAAGTGCTGCATACACCAGGACATACTTTTGAAAGCTCCTGTTATTTACTGAAAGATGAAACAGGTAAAGATTATGCTGTATTTACAGGTGACACTTTATTTGTTGGCGATGTTGGCAGACCCGATTTGGCACAAGGCGGGGATATTACAATGGATGATCTTGCGGGAATGATGTATGAATCCCTTCAAAAAAAGATTATGCCACTGGCTGACGAAGTAATTGTTTACCCGGCACATGGACCCGGAAGTGCCTGTGGTAAAAATCTCGGTCCTCATACCTCCAGCACTATAGGCGAAGAGAAAAAAACAAATTATGCGCTGAAAGCAAACACAAAAGATGAATTTATTAAAGAAGTAACGGAAGGTCTTGGTGAACCTCCTCAATATTTTCCTATCAATGCCAGGATTAATAAAGAAGGTTATAATAGTCTCGAAGAAATATTAAAGACCGGAATGAGAGCCTTATCACCAGAGGAATTAAAAGAAAAACTAAAAGAAGATACTACCATTCTTTTAGATACCAGGAACTCAACAATATTTACAGAAGGATTTGTTCCCTCTTCTATCAGTATTGGTTTGGACGGCCGCTATGCCGAATGGGCCGGTAGTTTATTACCGTTTGATAAAACATTACTGTTGGTTACCGATGAAGGCAAAGAGGAAGAAAGTATTATTCGCTTAGCCAGAGTGGGGTTTGATAAAATAGGTGGTTATTTAAAAGGAGGTTTTACTGCATGGAAAAAAGCCGGTGAAAAAATTGATTTGATCATTAATGTGGAAGCCGATGAACTGGCAATGGATATTCCCCATGATAATAACTTATTAGTAGTGGATGTAAGAAAAGAAGTTGAATTTGCTGACGGCCATGTAAAAGATGCGCTCAATCTTCCCCTGACAGATATGACGGATCCGGCGATGCTGGCAAATTTTGAAGATAATCAGAATATTTATGTTCATTGTGCCGGAGGATATCGCAGTATAATTGCTTCTTCCATATTAAAACGTGAGGGCATTCATAATATCAGAAATGTAATGGGCGGATGGAATAAAATAAAAGAGCAGGAAGGAAAGATTGAAGTGGTAAAAGACACCAGTGTGTTGAATTAGGTAAAAAGACTCATTCGCCTGACCTGAATTTTTATTCCACCCATTGATCTTTATATTCCTCTTTCCACTCCCATTTCCATCTCCGGTGGCTCCATAAATAATTAGCAGGATCTCTACGAATCGTTTGCTCTAATGCATTTTTATAGAATAATGTTAATTGCTGAGGGGTATAATCAGCACCTTTATCTGCTAGTAGCGTAGCATTAAACTTGTATTGTCCCCTTTTTATTTTTTCAAATCCAATATAAACTACGGCTGTTTTATTTTTTACACCTCCTTTTCCGGGTCCGGTAACAAATGGAGTGGGCTTTCCAAAAAAATTCATCCAATAAGCATTTTTTGGATTACCCGGATTTTGATCGGCACCCAGGCCAAGCATATATTGCTTTGTAAATACTGTATGCATTTTGTTTTTAAAATCGGTAGCAGAGATCAGTACCGTTCCATACTTACTCCGGAACTTATAAAAAATCCGGTCTAAAATCTTATTACTGATAGGCATGTATATTCCTACAAAAGGAATTTTAAGATGAATTGCATATAATAAATTGGCAAATTCCCAGTTAAACTGGTGCCCGAGCATTAAATGTATATTAAAGCCCTTATCATATAAATTATTTATCAATTCAAAATCTCCGGTACTTCTTTTATTAACTTCATTTTTACGGATGGAGATCATTTTAATCGTCTCAATAAATGTATCAATAAAGTTGTGGTAAAAATCTTTTGCTATCCTAACCCTTTCCTTATCTGTTTTTTCGGGAAAAGCAATTTTAAGATTACTCATTACTATATTTTTCCGGTAGCCAATAATATAATATACAAGGACATAAATCCCGTCAGAAAAAAAATATAATATTCTCAGTGGCAGAAGAGACAATACATATAAAAAACCGTAAACGATATAATACATCCTGCAAAGTTACTTTTCTTTCTATAATATAACGTTTTGCAGCAAGGGGCTTTTGCCGGGATAATCCGTATTAAAATGAAGCCCCCTGCTTTCGTGACGGAACATAGCACCTTTTACAATTAAATAACCAGCGGTGATCATATTTCTCAATTCCATAAGTTGCGGCGAAACAGTGGTAGTTTTATAAAGAGCTTCTGTTTCTTCCCATAAAAGATCCAGTCTTCTTGATGCCCTTTGCAAACGCACATCATTACGTACAATACCAACATAATCACTCATTACTGATTGTAGTTCTTTTAAGCTTTGCGTAATTAAAATCATTTCTTTTGGTTCTCTTGTTCCTTCCGCTTTCCAATCGGGTATGTTTTCCTTAAAAGAAATTTCATTAACCTTTTGCACACTGTCCATATAACTACGGTGAGCAAAAACCATGGCTTCCAGTAATGAATTACTGGCTAAACGATTGGCCCCATGCAAACCTGTAGAGGCACATTCACCTGCCGCATATAAATTCCCGATAGAAGTTCTGCCCCAGTCATCAGTTTTTATCCCGCCGCAACTATAATGTGCGGCAGGTGCAACGGGAATCATATCTTTTGAAATATCTATTCCTACCGATTTACATTTTTCATAAATATTGGGAAAGTGTTCTACGAATTTATCCACGGGTATATGACGAACATCCAGCCAA